>CAZQPJ010000020.1:0-16176 GCA_964595105.1 uncultured Bifidobacterium sp. | reverse complement strand
CGCCGGTCATCGCCACGGCGCCGTTGTAGAGGGTCTTGTAGGTGATGTTCGCCCCGTTGGCGATGGCGGCCCGCACCGCCGTCATGCCCGAATGGAACAGGGTGCCGTCGCCGATGTTCTGGATGAGGTGCTCGTCGTCGACGAACGGCGCCATGCCGAACCACTGGGCCCCCTCGTTGCCCATCGACGTGAGGCCGACGATGTTGCCGAACTTGCCGGGCTCCATCAACATCACCATCGAGTGGCAGCCGATGCCACCCCCGATGAGTGCACCGTCGGGACTCTTCGCACCCGTGTTGTGGGGGCATCCACTGCAGAAGTACGGCGTGCGGTTCACCGACAGCGGGATGAGTTCCCTCGGTGCGGGTGGGGGTGGAGCCAGTCGGTCGGCCATCCGCGGCGCCAACCGCTGGCGCAGGCGGGCGGCGATGGTGTCGGCGTCGAGCGTGCCCGTGAAGGGGAACAACGGAGACTCGTCGTGCGCCCGCTTGCCCACCACCACCGGCGAATCGGCGCGACCGAAGAGGGCATCCTTCACCAGCCACTCGAGGTTCTGTGCCTTCTCCTCGATCACGATGATCTCGCGCAGTCCCTCGGCGAACTCCCGCACCTGGTCTCGATCGAGCGGCACCGGCATCAGCAACTTGAACAGCCGGATTCCGGCATCGTGCAACTGCTGCTGCGTTCGCAGGCCGAGCAAGCGCAGCGCCTCCAGCGTCTCGTGGTACGTGTGTCCGGTGGCGACGATGCCCACCCAGTCGCCCGGCGCTCGAACCGGGATGGTGTTGAGGTGGTTGAGCACCCCGTAGCGGCGGGCGAGCGGAAGGCGGACCTCGTGGAACTCGCGCTCCATGTCGAGCGTGTACGGCGTGAGCAACGCGCCCGACGGATGCGGCACCCACACCCGACCGCCCACCTCGGTGGTCGGAACGGCCGGTGCGACACGATCGGGGTGCACCTCCACGGACCCGGTTCCGTCGGCCACGGCCTCCACCACCTTGAGACCCACCCACAGCCCACTGGCTCGCGACATCGCCACGGCGTGACGTCCGAGGTCGATCGCCTCCTGCACGTCACCCGGATACAGGATCGGCATGTTGAGGTCGACCAGCGTGGCGCCGCTCGAACCGGGCAGCGTGCTGCTCTTGGCGTTCGGGTCGTCACCCACGAACGCGACGGCACCTCCCTTGCTCGAGGTGCCGGCGAAGGTGGCGTGCCGCAGCGCGTCACTGGCGCGGTCGAGCCCCGGGGTCTTGCCGTACCAGATGCCGAGGATGCCGTCGTAGCGACACGTGGGCTGCAGCACGGCGAGCTGTGAACCCATCACGGCTGTCGCCGCGAGTTCCTCGTTCATGCCCGGCTGCCACTCGACGTGGAGGCCGTCGGCTTCGGCGAGCGCGGCCGATGCCGTGATGTCGCGGTCGAAGTTGGCCAGCGGGCTGCCGGGGTAGCCGGTGACGTACGCGGCAGTGTGCAGTCCGTTGCGGCGGTCGACCCGCAACTGCTCGTACGGCACCCTCGCCAACGCCTGCGACCCGCTGAGGAACACCCGGCCCTCTTCGCGCCGGTAGCGGTCGGACAGTTGGTAGTCGTCGACAGCAGTCACGAGCCCATGTTGTCAGGTACAGAATGTGCGTGTGGCGAGTAGGGGAACCCCGGCGATCAATGCGCTCGAGGCAGCAGGTGTTGCGTTCGACGTGCAGGAGTTCCACCACGAGCCCGGCGAACGGAACTACGGGCTGGTGGCCGCCGAAGCGCTCGGTGTGGAGCCGGAACGCGTGTTCAAGACGCTCATCGCCAACCTCACCACCGACCGCGGTGTGGAGCACGTGGTGGGCATCGTGCCCGTGAGCGGCCAACTGTCGCTGAAGGAACTCGCCGTGGCGCTTGCGGGCAAGCGTGCCGAGATGTGTCCCACCGACGCGGCCCAGCGCATCACGGGGTACGTGGTGGGTGGCATCAGTCCATTCGGTCAGAAGAAGCGTCTGCGCACGGCCATCGACGAGACGTGCGTGCTGTTCGACACCATCTTCGTCAGCGGCGGTCGCCGAGGGCTCGACATCGAGATCGCCCCCGACGCGTTGGTCGCCGTGCTCGACGCCGTGGTGGCACCCATCGGCACCGCCTAGCGCCGACGGCCGCCGGCGGTCAGTTGCGCTTCACCCGGCCGGCCAGGGCACGGAACGCCAGCGTGAACGACACCGATCCGAGGCCCAGCACCGCCAACATCGCCTTGCCGATGCGTGCCCACTCCCAGCCATCCATCAGCAGCGCCCGCAATCCGTCGAGCAGGTAGGTGGCGGGGTTGAATCGCACGACGGTGGCCAGCCATCCGGTGAGCGCCTGCTGCGGCAGGTACGCCGTGGTGAGGAACAGGAACGGGAAGAACAGCAGGAACGAACTGTTCACCGCCGTGGGGTTGCCGGTGCGCAGCGCGATGGCATACGGGAAACCGGTGAACGCCAAGCCCCACAGGCCGGCGATGAGCACGAACGGGATGAGCCCGATGAGGCCGGTGGCCACGTGGATGCCCACCAGCAGCCCCAGCACCAGCACGGGAACTGCCAGGGCGGTGATGAGCATCAGGTCGGCCGTCATGAGGCCCAGCAACAGCGTGCCGCGACGCACCGGGGTGAGCAGCAGGCGGTCGAGATACCCGTTCTGGATGTCGGTCACGAGGGCACTGGCCCGGCTGACGCCCGTGACGGCGAACGCCACCGACACCGGCAACTGGAACGCCTTGTAGTCGAAGCCGGCGGGGAAGCCGCCCTCCACGAACTTCTGCAGGGCGCCCACGTTCACGATGAAGAAGAACAGGGGAATCGCCAGGGCCGGGCCGAACGCCTCGGGGTCTCGCCATGTGAGTCGAATGGCACGCAGGCTCACCGTGCGGAGGTCGCTCCAGAACCCTGCGCTTCGGGGCTGTACTCGTTGGCTCATTCCTCACCCACCTGCAGTCGGCCTCCGGTGATGTGGAGGAACACGTCGTCGAGCGTTGGCGTTCGCAGCGTGAGCCCGTCGACGTGGACCCCCGCCTCGGCCAGCGCGAGCGCCACCGGGCTGATGGCGGTGGGACCGTGCTCCACCGACATCACCACTTCGTCGTCCGACACTTCCACCCGTTCCACCTGTGCGAGGCCCTCCACTGCGGTGGCGACGGCGGCACCCGAACCCGCGGGCACGCGGGCGATCACCACATCGCTGCCCACCGACCGCTTCAGCTCCTCGGGGGTGCCCTCCGCCACCAGCGTGCCGCCAGCGATGATGCCCACCCGGTCGGCCAACGCGTCGGCCTCCTCGAGGTACTGCGTGGTGAGGAAGATGGTCATACCCAGTTCCTGGTTGAGGTGGCGGACCTCGCTCCACACTGCCGCCCGACTGGTGGGGTCGAGGCCGGTGGTGGGCTCGTCGAGGAAGAGCACCTCGGGCTGGTGCACCAGTGCGGCCGCGAGATCGAGGCGACGCTTCATGCCGCCGGAGTAGGTGGCGATGCGCCGGTCGATGGCGTCGCCGATATCGACCAGTTGCAGCAGTTCGCCGAGCCGCGAGGCTCGCTCGTGCTTGGAGAGGCCGTAGAGCCTGCCCTGCAGGTCGAGGAGTTCGCGCCCGGTCTGCTTCGGGTCGAGTGCCGCCGACTGGAGTGCCACGCCGATCCGCAGACGCACCTGCTCGGGCTCAGTGCCCACGTCGAACCCGGCCACGCGGGCCGACCCGTCGGTGGGGGCCAACAACGTGGTGAGCACTCGCACCGTGGTGCTCTTGCCGGCGCCGTTGGGCCCGAGGAATCCGTAGATCTCGCCCTTCGCGATGGCGAGATCCACCCCGGCGACGGCCACCGTGTCGCCGAACCGGCGCACCAACCGTGTCGCTTCGATGGCATTCGACATGGGGGGCAACGCTATCGGCGGAACGGTTACCGGTGGTGGGTGGCTGCGTGCCGGAGCATGGCCTCGATGCGCGCCACGCGCGTGCGGGCCGGCGGATGGCCGGTGAGCATCAGCGAGCGCCAGCCGCGGGGTCGATCGGCCCCGAACTCGGCCACCGACCGACGCAGTGCGAGGGCCAGCGGCCGACCGAACCCCATTGCCACGGCTCGACTGTCGGCCTGGAACTCCGCGTTGCGGCCGACGGCGTTGGCGAACATGTTGCTGGCGATGAGCCCGCTGAGGAACAGCCACGAGACCGCGGTGAGGGTGCTCGCCAACAGACGTCCGAGCACGGTCATCGACGGCGAGTCGCGAACGAAACTCGTGGTGGCAGCCGCGGCCACGTTCTGCAGGAAGAACCCGATGCGCGACAGCAGCAGCACCGGCACCGACATCCACTGGGCCACGGTGAGCGCCACGGTGTGCAGGCCGAGGTGGTGGCTGAGTTCGTGAGCCAGCACGCCGCTGAGTTCATCGCGTGGCAGCGTCTCCAACGCGTACGAGGTGACCACCACCAGGTGTCCACCGCATGCGAACGCGTTCACCTCGCTCGATGGCAGCACCGCGAGCACGTATCGACGGTCGCCGAGGCCGTTGGCCTGCAGCACCGGACGCCACGCGGGGAGGAGCGCCGACCGTTCGTCGGCGGTGGGCCGGCGAGCGCCGAGCAACGGGGCCACCAGCAGCAACTGGGCGCCTCGCACGAACAGGACCACGGCGAGCGCGAGGTACCCGATGGTGAAGAGCCAGAAGTCGACCGTCCAGAACACCCGCACGACCAGCCAGACGATGAAGATGGCCAGCAGGAACACCGGCGCGACGGCCAGCACCGAGGCCAGCGCCGCGACGCCCGATGACTCGAGCGACCTCCGGCTGCCACGTCTCGCTCTCATGGCATCCACACGAACACGATACGAGGAACAGAGAAAAGGGGCTATTGCCCGCCTCCTTCCGTGCCGATGACATCGGTGTTCGATCGAATCCGTCAGCGTTCGTGCAAGGAGTGAGGGTGTCGTTCACCACGCAAGATCTCGTGGCAACGGAAGGTGAGCCGACCGTCGAGTCGCTGTTGCTGCATGCGCAACAGTTGCGCGACACCGACCTCGGCAAGGCCCGCACGCTGGTACAGCAGGCCCGCATCCTCGCCCGCTCGCGCGGCGACCGACACGGCGAGGCCGACGCGCTCTACCACCTTGCCGAACTCGCCTACGGGTCCGGCCTCACCAACGACGCGTTCGGCCTGGCGCTCGAGGCCCGTGACCTTGCTCACGACACCGGATCGCGGAAGACGGAGGTCGCTGCCCTCAACATCATCGCCGCCGTGCAGTACAACGCCGCCAACTTCTCCGACGCGCTGGTGGCGGCATCGTCGGCGCTCGAGCTCTATCGCAGCACGGGAGAACGCTCCAGCGAAGGGCTGTTGCTCAACTCGCTTGCGCTCATCCAGCACAGCCTGCGCGACACCGACAAGGCGATCGTCACCTACGAAGCCGCGCTGATGGCGAACAAGGGCCAGACGCGGCCCGACCTCGATGCCATCACGCTCGCCAACATGGCCAAGGTGCGGGCCGACCGCAACGAGCATCTGCTGGCGGTGAGCCTGGGTGAGTCGGCGCTGACATTGGCCCGCGAGCACTCACGTGAATTCGTGGCCGAGATCCTCGGGCGTCTCGCCATGTCGTACGTGGCGCTCGATTCGCTCGACCGTGCTGCAACGTGTCTCGACGAAGCCGAGGCGGTCATCCGCGACCGTGAGGCCCGCCGCAGGGCCCTGTCGCCGGCGTGCGCAGTGGTGGTGAAGGTGGCCAGGGGCGAGTTGCACACGGCACGACACCTCCGGGAGCACGCGCTTCGCGACTGGGCCGATGCCCTCGAGATGGCCACGACGGCCAACATGGCCGATGTCGCATTGGATCTTCGGGAACGTCTGGCGGGTCTCAATCGACTCATGGGGAGGTACGAGCAGGCGCTGATGCATCAGGAGGCGCGCTACGAGTTGAACGAGCAGATGGCGGCCCGCAGTGCCGAACTTCGCATTCGCACGTTGCAGATGCAGCACGAGGCCGAACGCGCTCGACACGAGGTGGAGATGGCGCGCCTGCGCACCGTGGAACTGGAGCGCCTGGTGGCGGAACGTTCCGAGGAGTGTGAGTCGCATCAGGCCGAGGTGCTGATGCGCGTGGCCGAGATGGCCGGTTCCGAACACGCCGACATCGCCCGACACCTGCGTGCGGTCGGCGACCTTGCCGGCGAGATCGCGCTCGAACTGACCGATGACGCCGAGTTCGCACGCAAGGTGGCCAAGGCCGGCCCGCTGCACGACATCGGCAAGCTGGGTCTGCCCGATGAACTCATCTGGAAGCCCGGTCCGCTCGACGAGCACGAGTACGAGGTGGTGAAGCAGCACCCGCTGCTCGGAGCCCGCATCCTCGCCGGTGGGTCGTCGGAGTGCAGCCGCATGGCCGAGGAGGTGGCCCGCTGCCACCACGAGCGCTGGGACGGCACCGGGTACCCGGCCGGGCTGGCAGGCGACGACATTCCGTTGGCGGCGCGCATCGTCGCGGTGGCCGACGTGGCCGACGCTCTCTGGAGCGAGCGGGCGTACAAAGCCACGTGGCCCGATGCCGATGTGGTGGCGCACGTGCGTGCGGGCAGTGGCAGTCACTTCGACCCGGCCGTGGTCGCCGCGTTCGAGCGCCTGGTGGGGCGTCGGCAGGGTGCAGCCCTACACTCGCCCCATGGCGGCAACCCGGGCTGATCGAATCGCCTCTCGCTCGCGCAACGAGAAGTGGAGGAATCCACCGCTGCGCATCGAGATGCTCGAGTGCATCAACTGCGATGCCTGCCTGCGCCACTGCCCACCGCAGTTCGGGGCCATCTTCAACCATGGTCCCGATGTGGTGATCATCCCCGAGCTGTGCAGCGGCTGCGACAAGTGCCTGCCCGCCTGCCCGGTGAACTGCATCTACCCGTTCCCCGACTGGGAGGCGAAGGGCGCGCCGGTGGAGTGGTGGGACGAAGCGGGCGGCGCCGCCGACCCGTACGCCTGACATACTTTCGGCATGACCGACCTCATCGCTGGCGCCGAACCCATGTCGCATCAGGGCACCTCACCCCACGGGGTGCTGGTGATCCACGGATTCACCGGAAACCCGGGCTCGATGCGCGGCGTGGCCGATGCCATGGTGGCTGCCGGCTTCCACGTGGAGATGCCGTTGCTGCCGGGCCACGGGACGCGGGTGGCCGACATGCTGCCGACGCGGTGGGCCGACTGGTCGGCCGCTGCCGAGGCCGCATACCAAGCCCTTGCAGCTCGGGCCGACAAGGTGGTGGTGGTCGGGCTCAGCATGGGTGGCGCCCTCACGCTGCGACTCGGCGCCGATCATCCGGAGATCGCCGGCCTGGTGTGCATCAACCCGGCCACGCAGCCCATGCCGGCCGAGATGATCGCCATGGTCGAGGGCATGGTGGCCGATGGCACCGACACCATGCCGGCCATCGGCAGCGACATCGCCGACCCCGACGTGAAGGAGAGCGCCTACGAGGCCACCCCGCTGGCACCGCTGCTGTCGTTGATGGTGGATGGCCTGGCACCGCTGTCGCAGGTGTACGGCTCGATGCGGATGCCGCTGATGCTGATGAACTCGCCGCAGGACCACGTGGTCGAGCCCGCGCAGGCCGAGTACCTGGCATCGAACTACGGCGGCCCGGTGGAGCGTCTGTCGCTCGAGCGCAGCTACCACGTGGCCACGCAGGACTACGACCGGCAGCTCATCTTCGACGAGGCAGTTGCGTTCGCCCATCGGGTCTGCGCCTGAGCCGTGCTGGCGAGTATTCCCAGCCCCTCGAGCGGGGTCATCCACATCGGGCCGCTGGCCATCCACGCCTATGGGGTGATGATCGCGCTCGGTGTGGTGGCGGCCGTGTGGCTCACCAACCGACGGCTGGAGGCGGCTGGCACCGGCACGCGGGAGCAGTTCTCCAGCGTGGCCGTGTGGGCGGTGATCGCCGGCATCATCGGCGCCCGCATCTATTACATCGTCACCGACAAGAGCCAGCCGTGGCGTGAACCCGGCCGGTGGCTGCGCATCTGGAACGGCGGCCTCGGTGTTCCCGGGGGGCTCGTCCTCGGTATCGCCGTGGGTGTGTGGGCGGCCAAACGAAAGGGCATCGCCGGTCCGGCCGTGTTGACGGCAGCGGCGCCGGCGCTGCCGCTGGCGCAGGCCATCGGACGGTGGGGCAACTGGTGGAACCAGGAGCTCTTCGGAAAGCCCACCACGTTGCCGTGGGGGCTGGAGATCGACGATCGTCACCTGCCGCAGGGCTACGCCTCCGGCACCTTGTTCCATCCGACCTTCCTCTACGAGAGCATGTGGAACATCGGCCTGTGCCTGCTGTTGCTGCAGATCGACAGGCGAGCGCGCCTGCGGCCGGGGCGCCTGATGGCCATCTACGTGGCGGGCTACGCAGTCGGACGGTTCTGGGTGGAGAGTCTGCGCATCGACCCGGCGAACAGCGGTGGTGGTTGGCGCCTCAACCAGTGGACCGCGTTGGTGGCGTTCGTGCTGAGCCTCGGGTTCCTGGCGGTCGACCACCTGCGGCACCGCAACGACCCGGTGCCGGAGCCGGCGCCGATGGAGGTGCCCGTGGAGGGGCCAGCAGAGCCGACCGTCGAGCCCACTGTCGAGCCCACTGTCGAGCCCACTGTCGAGGACGACGACCTGTAATCGGGTTCTGGCTTCCGCGGGGTGACCCGTAGGATGCTCGGCGTGTCCGACCGAATCTCCACCGCCGACGTCGCCAAGGTGGCGCGGCTGGCCCGTCTCGACGTCACACCCGACGAGCTCGAGCGGATGACCGCCCAACTCGATGGCATGCTCGAGCACTTCGCCGACATCGATGCGCTCGACCTCGCAACGGTGGAACCCATGACCCAGCCCTACCCGCTGGTGAACGTGCTCCGACCCGACGTGGTGCAGCCCACCCTCGACCGCGCCGAAGTGCTGGCAGCAGCGCCCTCGGCCGAGGATGGCCGCTTCCGCGTGCCGCCGATTCTGGGTTTGGACCTCTGATGGGCATCGCCGAGGTCGCCGCTTCCGTTCGCTCGGGTGCCGTGAAGGCGGCCGATCTCGTTGAACAGCATCTCGCAGCCATCGCCGCGCGTGAACCCGAGATCCACGCGTTCAACCACGTGATGGCCGACGAGGCGCGGGCCACCGCAGCGGCCGTCGATGAGGCCGTGGCGCGTGGTGACGACCCAGGTCCGCTCGCCGGCGTCACCGTGGCGCTGAAGGACAACATGTGCACCCGCGGCGTGCCCACCACGTGCTCCTCGCGCATCCTCGAGGGCTGGCGCCCGCCGTACGACGCCACCGTGGTGGCGACCCTGCGCGCCAGCGGCGCAGTGGCCATGGGCAAGACCAACCTCGACGAGTTCGCCATGGGCAGCAGCACCGAGAACTCGGCGTTCGGCCCCACCCGCAACCCGCACGACACCGGTCGTGTTCCGGGTGGCAGCAGCGGCGGCAGTGCGGCTGCGGTGGCTGCCGGCTTCAGCCACTTCGCGCTGGGCAGCGACACCGGCGGCAGCATCCGCCAGCCTGCCGCGCTGTGCGGTGTGGTGGGCGTGAAGCCCACCTACGGCTACGTCAGCCGCTATGGCCTGGTGGCCTTCGCCAGCAGCCTCGACCAGATCGGTCCGTTCACCGACTCGGTGGCCGACGCAGCACTGGTGCTCGATGTCATCGGCGGGCACGACCCCCACGACAGCACCAGCATCCCGCTGCCGCACCCCTCGTTGGTGGAGGCCACGCAGCAGGGCGTGGAAGGCCTGCGCGTGGGGCGCATCACCGACCTTCCCGAAGGCGCCGACCCCGACGTGCAGGAGCGACTCGAGGCGGCGTTCGACGCATTGCGTGCCGCCGGCGCCACCATCGTCGACGTGCAGGTGCCGGCCTTCACCTTCGGTCTCACCGCCTACTACCTCATCGCCCCGGCCGAGGCCAGCAGCAACCTCGCCCGGTACGACGGTGTTCGGTACGGCATGCGCGTCGAGGCCGCCGACACCAACGCCATGTACGGCGCCACCCGAGAGGCCGGCTTCGGTGACGAGGTGAAGCGGCGCATCATGCTCGGCACCTATGCGCTCAGCGCCGGCTACTACGACGCCTACTACGGCAAGGCGCTGAAGGTCCGCCGGCTCATCAGCGACGACTTCGCGCGCGCCTACCAGCAGGCCGACGTGTTGCTCACGCCCACCTCGCCGAGCGTGGCGTTCGAGTTCGGCAGCAAGGGTGACAACCCCTTGGCCATGTACCTCTGCGACACCTACACCATCCCCGCCAACCTCTCGGGCCATCCGGGCATGAGCGTGCCGTTCGGCACCGGTGCCCACGGCATGCCGGTGGGCGTGCAGGTGCTGGCCGGCACGTTGCAGGAGCCCACCATGTTCCGCGCCGCGGCCGCACTCGAGAGGAGCCTCGCATGAGCGCACACGACGGCCTTCCCGGCGACTGGCACCTGGTGGTGGGTCTCGAGGTGCACGTGGAGCTCGCCACCGAGACGAAGCTGTTCTCGGCGAGCCCCAACCGGTTCGGCGATGAACCCAACACGAACATCGATCCGGTCACGCTGGGTCTGCCCGGTGCCCTGCCCGTGTTGAACGAGAAGGCAGTGGAACTGGCCATGCGCATCGGCCTGGCGCTCAACTGCACCGTGCAGCCGTGCACGTTCCACCGCAAGAACTACTTCTATCCCGACATGCCCAAGGCGTATCAGGTGAGCCAGTACGACCAGCCGTTGAACGTCGATGGGCATCTCGACCTGCCCGGCGGTCGGCGCATCGGCATCGAGCGTGCACACATGGAGGAAGACGCGGGTAAGAGCACGCACATGGGCAACGCCAGCGGGCGTGTGCACGGTGCGGCCTATTCGCTCATCGACCTCAACCGGGCCGGCGTGCCGCTGGTGGAGATCGTCAGCCGGCCCGACATCACCACCTCCGACGAGGCGCGCATGTACGTCAGCGAACTGAGAGCCATCCTGGTGGCCATCGGCGCCAGCGACGCCAAGATGGAAGAGGGCTCGATGCGTGTCGACGCCAACGTGAGCGTTCACAAGCCGGGTACGCCGCTCGGCACCCGATGCGAGATCAAGAACGTCAACAGCGTGCGGTCGCTGGGCAGGGCCATCGACTACGAGGCGCGTCGCCAGGTCGACCTGCTCGAGGCCGGCGAGAAGGTGCGGCAGGAGACCCGTCACTGGGACGAGAACGATGGTCGCACCCACACCCTGCGCGTGAAGGAAGACGCCGACGATTACCGCTACTTCCTCGAGCCCGACCTGGTGCCACTGGTGCCGTCGGCCGAGTGGGTGCAGCAGGTGCGCGACGCAATGCCGGCGCTACCCGCCGAGCGTCGTCAGCACCTCGCGGCCACCACCGGGCAGGCGGCCGACAGTGAGGCCGTGATGAGCGTGGTCGAGCGCGGGCAAGACCACTACGTGTTGGCCGTTGGGCACGTGGGCGGCGATGCGGCGCGGGCCCTGGTGTACGTGAAGGAGGCCTTCGCCGACCAGGGAGCCGAGCCATCGGTGCCGGCCGTCGACCTGGCGGCGCTCACCAACCTCGAGGTCGAGGGCAAGGTCACCGCCACACAGGCCAAGGCGATCCTCGCCGAACTCATCGCGAACGGCGGCGGCGACGCTGCAGCCATCGCTGCAGCGAAGGGCTTCGAGGCACTCGACACCTCGGCGCTCGAGGCAGTGGTGGATCAGGTCATCGCCCAGCAGGCCGACGCCTGGGTGAAGTTCTGCGCGGGCGACGGCAAGGCGGTGGGTGCCATCGTGGGCGCCGTCATGAAGGCCACGCAGGGCAAGGCCGACGGCAAGCTCGTCACCGCACTGCTGAACCAGAAGAAGGGTTGAGCCCGGGTTCGTGAGGGCCGCGGACCGCCGACCCCTACAGGGTGCCGGCGGTGATGAGGTCGATGGCGCGCCGGCAGGTGCGGTGGAACGCGTCGGCCGCCATGTGCAGGTGGTGGTCGGGCGTGTCCTCCTCCTTGGTGTGGCTGAGGCCGGCGGTCGACGACGAGAAGATCATCACGGTGGGAATCTCGCGAGCAACCTCGCTGGCATCGTGCAGTGCGCCGCTCGGCAGTTCCACATCGTGACCCTCGACCTCCCGCACCGACTGACGCGCCGCATCGAGCAGCGCCGGATGGAACGGCATGGGCGGGATGCGGAAGATGTGCTCCCACTCCACCGTGCAGCCCTCTGCCTCGGCGGCTGCGGCGGCGGCCTCGTGCGCTTCGCGGAACATGGTGGCCAACGCCTCGGCATCGATGTGGCGCATGTCCATGGTGATGCGCGTCTCGCCCGCCACGGCCGTCACCACGCCGGGCCAGCACTGTGCATGGCCCACGGTGGTGACGCCGTCGTGCCGCTCGCCGATGTCGGCGATCGCCAGTGCGAACCGAGATGCGGCGCGGAAACTGTCGCGCCGCATCTCCATGGGCATGGTGCCCGCGTGGGCGGCCTGGCCGCGGAAGATCAGTCGCTCGCGCTCGATGCCCTTGGTGCCGGTGACGGTGCAGATGCCCTTGCCCATCGACTCGAGGATGGGCCCCTGCTCGATGTGGACCTCCACGTAGGCCTTCACGTCGGCCATGCGTGTGCGTGCACCGTCGAGGTTGTCGATGTCGACCGTGTGTGCACCGAGCACCTCGGGCAACTTCGACCCTTCCTTGTCGACGAGGCCGCGCAGCACATCGATGTCGAGCGTGCCCATGCTGGCGGCCGAACCGAACAGGCTGCGCCCGAACCGAGCGCCCTCCTCGTCGGCCCAGTCGACCAGTGCCACCGTGACCGGCGGCGTGCCCTCGGCGGCCAGCGACCGCAGCAGTTCGAGGCCGGCCATCACGCCCAACGACCCGTCGAGCCAACCACCCTTCGGCACACTGTCGAGGTGCGAGCCCACGCACAGCACGTGCGGGCTGTGGCCACGCAGCACCGCCCACAGGTTGCCGGCCTCGTCCTCGTCGACCTCGACGGGCAGCGTGGCGAGCGACTCGCGCAGCAGGGCGCGAGCTTGCAACCAGTCGGGGGTCCATGCGAGGCGGCGACTGCCCTCGGGGCCACCGGTGCGGGCAGCGAGTTCACGGAGGTCGGCGACGACGCGGGTGGGTTCGTACGTGGTCATGAGGTCGACACTATCGACGCAGCGAGGGCCGCCTGCTGGCGCAACCACCGCGTTGCATCGTCGACGCGCATCGGCTTGGCGATGTGGAATCCCTGCGCCCACGGGCACCCGAGTTCCTTCAGCAGCGCCAGCTTGCGGCTGCTGTCGACCCCCTCGGCCACCACCTTCATGCCCAGCGAGTCACCGAGCCGCAGCAGCAGTTCCACGATGGTGCGATCGAGTCGGTCGTCGCACATGCCGGCCACGAAGGCCTGGTCGATCTTCAGCGTGTCGACCGTGAGGCGGTGCAGGTAGGTCATCGACGAGTAGCCCGTGCCGAAGTCGTCGATGGCCACGTTCACGCCCTGGGCGCGGAGGTCGTCGACCACGCTGCCAGCGCGGGCGATGTCGGCGACGAGGTGCGTCTCGGTGATCTCGAGGTCGATCAGCTGCGGGTCGACGCTGGCACGGTTGCAGAGTTCGGCGAGCAGTCCGGCGAGGTTGCCCTCGATGACATGTCGGCCGGAGATGTTGACGGCCAGATGCATCTGCGCAGTCACCGGGTCGAGACGCCAATTCCGGAGAATGGCCACCGCTTGTTCGAGCACCCACGTCTCGAGGTCGACGATGACACCGGTGCGCTCGGCGATGGGAATGAACTCGGCGGGCCCGATGAGGCCGGTCTCCGGGTGCTCCCACCGGAGCAGCACCTCGGCGCCCACCGGGTGGGAGGTGGCCACCTCGACGATCGGTTGGAGGCGGAGGCTGAACTGGCCGTCGGCCAGCGCGTGCCGCATCGTCAGTGCCATCTCGGCTCGGCTCTCGATGACCTCCGAGAGCCGGTCGTCGAACACTTCCACGCGTCCGCGCCCGCGTTCCTTCGCGTGGTACACCGCGGTGTCGGCCTGGGCGATGGAGGCAAGTGGCTCCCGGTTGCCGTCGACGAACGCGATGCCGGCACTGGCCGACAGTGTGAACAACTGGCCCGTACTTCCGATGCAGGGTTCGGACACCGCTGCGATGAGCGAGCGGGCAAGGTCGGTGACCTGATCGTTCGAGTCGATCTCGTGGAGCAGCACGAGGAACTCGTCACCGCCCATGCGTGCCACGGTTCCATTGGGGCAGGTGGCCTGCAGGCGGCGGGCGATCTCGACGAGAATGCGGTCGCCTTCGGCGTGTCCCTGCGTGTCGTTGACGCTCTTGAAGCCATCGAGGTCGAGGAAGATGATGGCGCCCAGCACGCCGGTCTGGCGGGCTTCCAGCGAGATGACGCTCAACCGTTCGAGCGCCGCGGTGCGGTTGGCCAGGCCCGACAATGCGTCGGTGCGCGCCTGCCGGAATGCGGCTGCCTGCGATTCGTGGAGTTGGGCGGTGAGGTCGGCCACCTGCCCGACGTTGCGTCGCACTGTCTCACCCAGGGGTCCGGGCAACGGCTCGTCGACATCGGTGTGGCCTTGGGCGAGCATCGCCAGCTGCTGCTCGTACGTGCGCAGCGTGCTGACCATGTCGTTGAAGGCTCGCATCACCACCTTCACGTCGGTGGGCCCACTCGGCGCGGCAGGCTTGATGCCGAGGTCACCGTTTCTGACGGCTCGCGACACACGGACCAGTCGACGCAACGGACGCAGCACCGACCTGACCACGAGCCACAGCAGCACGGCGCTGACGAGGAATGTCGAGATCATCACCAGCAGCGCACTCAACTGCGATGCGTCGGCGTCGGACCGGGCATCGTCGGCCATCGCCACCTCGTCGGCCATGAAGTCGACTGCGTACTCCTGCAACAGCGTGAGACGATTCAGCGCAGCCTGGAGTTCGCTGACGAAGGGCCCGCTGTTGGGTGACGAAGCGAGGGCACGGCCGGTGGTGGACGCGAGGGTGACCGCGTCGCTGAACTCATCGAGCCCGTCGTCGACCGCGAGATAGCGGGGGTCGGTCATCACGGCTTCGAGGTTGGGAAGTCGGCTCGGACCCACCAGTCGCTCGAGTTGCTCCATCGACGCCCTGAAGGCACCGGCTGCAGCGAGCATCGAATCGAGTGCCGGCTGAGGGTCGTCGCTCATCCCCGCGTGGACCAGGTGACGGAACTCGTCGGCCGCATAGCGCACGGCCGCCACCAACGTGTCGGTCTCCGTGGCGATCGACACGAGCGACTCGGTGGTGGCCGCCCAGCGGAGCTCGTCACCGATTCCGGTGTTCAGGTCACTGGCGAGGGAGATGGTGTGGTCGAACTCGGCCTGCACCGCGGCAGGGTCGGCCGTGCCCGAGTCGGCGAGTTCTCGCGCCCTGTTCAGGGCGGTCCGTACCTCCGCCACAGCGTTCGCGATGCTGGTCCGGTTCGGAGGTTTCAGATCGGCCAGCAGGCCGAGCACCACGGGAAACTCGTTGTCGATGGTGGCCCTGGCCGTGATGCGCATCGACTCGAAGTCGACATCGTCGGTGGTGCCCCCCATCGAGATCGTGGCGGTGTTCTCCAGCGCCAGCGGCACGAACAGCGACGCGGTTCGGCTCAGCAGCGTCGCCTCGGCGCTCACCACTGCAGCAGCCTGTGCCGCGGCACGCTGGCGGCGCACCTCGCGGAACGCCAGCAATTGCAGCGCCACCATCGGCACGAGCAGCACCACGAGCAGACGGAACCCGAGCGAGCGCAGCCCGAATCGACCGACGCGTCCGGGGCTCGGAGGTGCCTCTGGAAGGCTGTCCACGGCCCCAACCTAGCCCTCACTCGTCGGTGCGGTGAAAGGCCGATTAGTTTGCGATGCATGACCAACGAAGCAGTCACTCCCGTCGACGTGAAGCCCCGCAGCCGCGACGTCACCGACGGTATGCAGAAGGCGCCGGCCCGCTCGATGCTGCGTGCCATCGGGATGACCGATGACGACTGGGTGAAGCCTCAGGTTGCCGTTGCGTCCGCATGGAACGAGGTCACACCCTGCAACATGACGCTGCGGAAACTCGCCGAGCACGTGAAGGACGGGGTGCGTGCGTCGGGTGGGTTCCCGATGGAGTTCGGCACCATTACGGTGAGCGACGGCATCAGCATGGGCCACGAGGGCATGCGCGCGTCGCTCGTGA
>CAZQPJ010000019.1:0-16340 GCA_964595105.1 uncultured Bifidobacterium sp. | reverse complement strand
GGTCGGCTCGTCGCCGATCAACACCTGCGGGTCGGTCGCCAACGCCGCTGCCAGGGCCACGCGCTGACGCATGCCGCCCGACAGTTCGAACGGGTACTGGCGCGCTACGCGTGGCGGTAGGTCGACCTCGTCGAGTCGGCGGTGCACCTCGATGGCCGACTTCCGTGTTTCCGGCGGGAGAGCGGCGGAAATCTGGGCGCCGCACCGGTGCACCGGGCTGAGGCTCGTGAACGGGTTCTGCAAGAGCAGGCTGATGCGGCGACCTCGAAGTGGGTCGAGGGCGGCGGGTCCGTCATCCAGTGCCACCTCGGTGGCACCGAGGCGAAGCGTGCCGGTGGCGGTGACGCCGCGCGGGAGGAGTCCGGTCATCGCCTTCGCCGTCATCGACTTGCCCGAGCCGCTCTCCCCCACCAACGCCACGGTCTGACCAGCCGCCAGGGTGAGGTCGACGCGGCTCACGATGACGCCGCGTTGTGAGGTGACGGTGAGATGCTCGAGCGCGAGTGCGTTCATCGCTGGGTTGCTTTCTGCTCGAAGCGTTCCTGCAGCCAGTCGCCCAACAGGTTGATGGCAACAGCCGTGATGATGATCAGGACACCGGGCACCACCACTGCGCCCCAGTTCTCCACCAGCAGGTCGCGTCCGTCGCTGAGTTGGCGGCCCCAGTCGGGGACTCCGGGACCCACACCGAGACCGAGGAACGACAGGGCTGACATGGCGACGAGCGCGAAGGCGATGTTGAGCAGCATCGTCGCCAACGCGATGGGCATCACGTTCGGGAGGATGTGGCGGAACATGATGCGTGCGCGGCTGATACCGAGCACCCTCGCCGACTCGATGTAGGGGCGTGTCGATTGGGCGATGACGGCTCCCCGCACCATGCGAATGTCGGTGGGCGAGAACAGCACCACCAGCACGAGTACCGTGACCCAGTAGCCACCGTCGACAAGGCCTGCCACCACGAGCGCGATGAGCGTGGTGGGCAGCGCCAGCAACAGGTCGGCGTACTTCGACAGGATGAGATCGAGCAGGCCGCCCACGTATCCGGCAATGGTGCCGAGCAGGAGGCCGAGCATCATCGAGCCAAGTGCGATGGCAATGGGACCGACCACCGCCGACCTCGCGCCGGCGATGGCAAGTTGGGTGATGTCGCGCCCCAGTTGGTCGGTGCCGAAGAGATGGCCCTCTTCGCCCGGGGCGACCACTCCGGTGAGGATGTCCTGCGCCGTCGCATTGGGTGCGAGCCAGTTCGAGAACACCACGAGCACGCCGACCACGGCGAGGGGGACGGCGCTGAGTACAGCGGTGAGGGGAGGGCGCTTCACCACGAGCGTCGCTTTCGTACCCTGGGGTCGACTGCCCAGTAGAACAGGTCGACGGCGAGGGCAGTGAGGGCGATGACCGCGGCGGTGAGGAGGGTGATGGCCTGCACCACGGGGATGTCCTTGAACGTCACCGAACCGGCTAGCAGTCCACCGATGCCGGGCAGGGCGAACGTGACCTCGACCAGAATGGTGCCCCCGAAGAGGAAGCCGAACACGAGGCCCAGCGAGGTGACGACGGGAATGAGGGCATTGCGCAGAACCAGTGACCGCACCTGCGAGTGGCCGAGCCCGCGACTTCGGGCGAAGGCGACGTAGTCCTGCTGCAGTTCACCGAGGACGGCGGTGCGGGTGAGCTTGAACACCATTGCCCCGATGCCGAAGGCGAGGGTCACTGCGGGAAGCACGAGGTGCCACCACGTGTCGAGTCCACCGTCGCCGCTGCCGTAGACCGGGAAGATGTCGAGCCACACACCGAAGACATAGAGCAGGAGAAGACCAACGGCGTAGGTGGGTGCGCCGACGCCGACGATGGATGTGAGGCTGGCGGTGCGATCGAGCGCGGATCCGGCGCGCCAAGCCGCTGCAATGCCGAGCGGCACGCCCAGGAGCACGGTGAGCATGAACGCCATGAATGCCAACTGGAAAGTCAGCACCACGCGGTCGGCGAGCAAGCCGGAGACTGCGGTGTCGCTGCGGATGCTGGTGCCGAGACGGCCGTGCAGCATGTCGCTCAGCCACAACAGGTACTGCCGCAGGAATGGCTGGTCGAGCCTGTACTTGCGGCGAATGCTGTCGAGCAGTTCCGGTGTCGGGTTCTTCGGGCCGAGCAGGTTTCGCGCGGGATCACCGGGTGTGAGGTGCAGCAACCCGAAGACGATGAACGACAGGGCCAGCAGCAACACGAGCGTTGCTGCGAGCCTGACGACGATGAACCGTCCGAGTGAGCCGCGGGCGAGGAAGCGGGTCACCCCTTGGTGAGGATGCGCGGCGTCCACGGTGACAGGAGCGTGTACGGGCCGAAGTCGTCGATGGTGTAGGCCGAATTGATGGCGGTGGCAGCCTGACCCCACCACAGCGGCACGTACGGCAGATCGGCCATCGCCTTCTGCTGGGCGGCGATGATGAGGTCGATGCGCTTGGCGGGGTCGCTCTCCTCCTTCTGCTGTCCCATCAAGGTGGCCACGTCGGCGTTCGAGTACGTGGCCGGGTTGCCGTCGTTGAGGAACCACCCGATGAGCTCGGCCGGGTCACCAGTGGCGTTGAAGTACCACATGTAGGCGAGTCCCCAATCAGCGGAACCGATGGTGTCGTACCACTTCTCGACCGGCATCTCCTCGACCTCGATGGTGATGCCGAGGTCCTTCACCGTGGCGGCGAGAGCCTGGAACATCTGGCTCACCTGCGGTGCGCTGTTCGACACGCCGACCTTGCACGAGAAGCCGTCGGGCACCTTCGACTGGGCGAGTTCCTCCTTCGCCTTGGCCAGGTCGAACGGCATGTCGAACACGGCCTTCAGGGCATCGCGGGCACCGTCCCCCTTCACCGACTCGATCTGTTCCGGCACGGTGAGGGCCGTGGCGATCTCACCGTGTCCGTTGAGCAGCTTGGCCACATAGGTGGCACGGTCGCATGCGTAGGCGATGGCGCGACGCACGTGGATGTCGTCGAACGGTTCGACGGCGGTGTTGAAGTCGATGCCCACGTAGCTGCGGTCGGGGGCGAACAGCACGTCGGTCTTCTCGGTGCCGGTCCAGGCCTTCTCCTGATCGAGCGAGATGCTGACGGCCATGTCGATGTCGCCCGACTTGCGAGCGAGGATGCGGGTGGCCTCCTCGGGGATGAACTGGATCTTCACCGTCTTCACCGGGGCCTTGCCTCCCCACCATGTTTCGACGCGCTCCAGTTCGACCCCCTTGTCGGGCTCGAAGCTGACCACCTTGTACGGGCCGGTGCCCACCAGACCGGCCTTGGGAGTGCCGATGTCGCCGCCGGCGGCGTCAACGAAACGCTGGGCCGTGACCCACATGGCGTTGGCGGCGCAGGGACCCCACTCGAACGCCACATCGGGTGACGCGAGGGTGATGGTGACCTGGTTGTCGGCGGTCTTCTCTGCCTTGTCGACGTTGGCCCAGTAGTAGGCGGTGTTCGGTGACTTCGTGTCGTCCTTCGACAGTCCCACGCTGTAGACGATGTCCTCGGCGGTGCAGTCGGAGCCATCGCTGAACTTGATGCCCTTGCGCAGCGTGTACACGTAGGTGGTGGGCGAGGTCTGCTCCCACTTCTCGGCGAGTGCGCCCACCAATTTGCCGGTGCCATCCGGGGCGACCAAGCCCTCGGCGATGAGGGTGGCAACGTAGTAGTTGAAGTTGCCGGCTTCCTGGCCTGGGTAGAGGTTCGAGAGCGAACTCGGGAAGGCAACCGTGAGGAGGTCGATCTCTTTCGAGGTGCCGGCCCCACTGCCACCGCCCGAGTTCTTCGAGTCGCCGCAGGCGGCGAGGAGCCAGAGGAGGGCGCCGGCGCCGGTGCCCTGCAGGACGGTGCGACGTGAGATCTGGACGGGCTTCGACATGTGGGTGCTCCTGTTCACGGATGGCCTGTGTGGCCATTTCGACACGACGAGATGTCCAGTCGAGATGGCCAACTGCATCAGCACACTAGACGCTTCACTGGCGCGGCGAAGCCGTCATGGCGAGCACTGGGCTGTCACGCCGGGCGGAAGCCCGATCGCTCGGCCGGTTGGGCGTGCTTCACCATCACGTGGTGTCCGAGCGTGTAGTCGAGCACCGCGTCGTGGCCCATGTCCTTGCCGAATCCGCTGGCACCGCGGCCACCGTGGGGCATCTCGCTGGCGATGGGCAGGTGGTCGTTCACCCACGTCACCCCGGCGCGCAGGCGGTGCGCCACGCGCAGGCCGCGGTCGACCGAATCGGTCCAGACCGAACTGGCGAGTCCGTATGCGGAGTCGTTGGCCATCGACACGGCGTCGTCCTCGCGGTCGAATGGCAGCACGGCCAGCACGGGTCCGAACACCTCGTCCTGCACCAGTTCGCTTCTCTGGTCGCAGTCGGTGACAACGGCGGGCTGCACGAAGTAGCCGTCGCGATCGAGCGCCCGTCCGCCGGTGACCACCGTGGCGCCACTCGCCCGAGCGCGCTCGACGAACCCGAGCACGCGGTCGCGGTGGGCGGCGGTGATGAGGGGGCCGATGTCGGTGTCGGTGTCGTACGGGGCGCCCGGCCGCACGCGGTCCATGGTGGCGGCGATGGCGTCGACCAACTGTCGGTGGGCGCTGCGCTCCACGTACACGCGGGTGGCCGCGGTGCAGTCCTGCCCGGAGTTGTAGCTGGCCGCCAGCGCAGCAGCTCCGGCCACCGCCTCGATGTCGGCATCGGCGAACACCAGCAGCGGAGCCTTGCCGCCCAGCTCGAGGTGCACTCGCTTCGGTCGGTCGGCCGCAAGGGCCATGATGCGCCGCCCGGTGGCGGACGAGCCGGTGACCGTGATCATGTCGACCCCCGGATGGTTCACCAATGCCTCGCCGACGTCGCTGTGACCGGTGACCACGCCGAGGGCGCCCGCGGGCAGGCCGGCCTGCAGCGCGAGTTCGGCCAGCAGCATGCTCGAACGTGGCGTGGTGGGCGCCGGCTTCAGCACCACGGTGCAGCCAGCTGCCAGGGCGGCGCCGATCTTCCAGACCGCCATGATGAACGGGAAGTTCCATGGCGTGATGGCGGCCACCACGCCTGCGGGCCGGCGGATGAGCATGCTCGTGTAGCCGGTGCTGAACTCCCCGGCGGCGGTGCCGTGCAGACTGCGAGCGGCGCCGGCGAAGAAGCGGAGGTTGTCGACGGCGAATGGCAACTCACCGTCGCGCATCACCGTCCAGGGCTTGCCGGTCTCCTCCACGTCGAGCCGCGAGATCTCGTCGGCGTGCTGCTCCACGAGATCCGCGAGGCGCAGCAGCACCAGTGAGCGTGCCGAGGGAGTGGCCGACCCCCACTCGGGTGCAGCAGCGGTCGCCGCCAGCACTGCCGCGTTCACATCGGCGGTGGTGCTGTCGGCGACCGTGGCGAACTGCAGCCCAGTGGCAGGGTTGATGAGGGCGCGGTGCATGGGTGGTGGCGATGGCGCGCTGGCTGGTGCCGTGCCTCAGGTGCCGCTGGGGCGTGGGTAGTCGGGCAGTTCCTCACCCTTGGGCAGGTCGTCGTAGCGGGCCACGGAGCCCTCCTGCACGAAGAAGGCACCCGCGTCTGCCGGACGCTCGCCCGGGTAGTAGCGCTTGCCACCTGCGACCCAGCGGTACATCCCGGTGCCCTCGCGGCCCAGTTCGTCCTGACCCGTGGCGGTGGGGTCCCACCAGATCTCGGTCTGGTCGTCGACGCCGTAGTAGTCGGGCTCGAGCTCGGCGGGCCAGCGACCCTTCGTGCCCCACGACAGTCGCACCGCCGTCAGCGGATCACTGGGATTCTGCGCCGTGTTGAACATCGCGTCGATGAGGCTCTGCGGGGTGAGATTCGGGCCGGCGGCCTGCAGGAAGTAGTAGAGGAACGCTGCGTTGTTCTCGAGGTCGTTCACCGACTCGCGGGCGGCAGGGTCTTCGCCGTAGTACCACGTGTAGCGGCGGTACGGACCGGCCTTGTCGAGCGCCACCGGTGCGGGGTACCAGCACACTCCGAATGCGTGCGCCCACTGGGCCGGGTCGTAGGTGCGGGCGAAGGCCGTGGTCTCGGTGTAGCCGGCGCCACCGAGGATCCACTCGGGGAAGTAGGCCTGTGCGGTGGCTTCCTTCGTGAGGCTGATGGGTGCCACCGGGTCACCGACGAAGATGACGGTGGTGATGCCCTCGCTCTTCAGGCGGGCGATGATGGTGGCTGCCTGCTCCTGCAGGGTGGCAGGGTCGATGGTGTAGGGCACGAGATCGGCGAGGTCGCCGCCGTAGTCGCTCTTGATGGTGGCCTTCAGCGTCTCGGCCTGCTTCTGCGACTCGGCAGTGGTGGAGATGTAGACGAGGCCGATCTTGCGGTCGACGTCGACGAAATCACCCGAGTGCACGGCCTTGCCGCCAACGAGGCGCTTGCCGACGAACTCGGCGAGATGCAGGGTGCCCTCCATCACGCTCGGGACGAGGGTGACCAGATAGGGAGCGCGCTCCTGCACGAACTTCGCGTCGCCGCCGCCGGTGCAGAGGCAGAGCACCTTCTGCGCTGCGAGCTCCTCGGCGAAGGGCTTGCCGGCGAAAGCGGGGCTGCCCCACACGGCGAACGGTTCCTTCTCCGCGATGGCCGTGGCATCGGCCTTGGCCGAGACCTCGTCATTGGCGAGGCCGGTGGCCGTGTAGAACTCGAATTGGAGCGTGCGGCCGTACGTCTCGGCGAAGTGGCCGAACATCTCGGAGATCTTCTGGATGGTGTCGGCCTGTTGCGCGTTGGTGTCGTCGTTCTTCACCTGACCGGCGATGAACTGGATGATCGGGTCGTTCTCCTGCGCCTGGTACACGACCACCTTGATGGCGTCGGCGGTGACGCCCTTGGCGGTGGCGCCACCGTTGTCGCCGCTGAACGGAGCGATGCAGGGCATGGCGTAGGGCGACGGGTAGGCGTAGCGGCCCACCGTGGTGTCGCACCGATCGGTCCAGTCGATCGTGTTCTCGATGCCGGCGGCCTTCGCCTCCTCGAAGAAGAACGGTGCGCTCGTGTCGACGGCGGTGGAGCCCCCGGTGCCGGGTGTGTCGGTACCGGGCGTCGAGTTGCCGGTGCTCGTGCTTGCTGGCGCGGTGGTGTCGGTGGCGCCCTTGTCGTCACCCTTCGGCCACAGCAGCAGCGCCAGTACGAGCACGGCCACCACGCCGATGGCGATCACGGGCAGGTAGCGCTTCATCGCGTTCGAGCCCCCGCCGGGAGCAGGTGTCGGTTGGTTCATCAGTGGTCCCCTTCCACGTTGATGGTGGCTGTCTCGACCCCTGCAGGAATCGAGGATTCGGTTGCCCGTGCACGCCCAAGGTACGCCGTCACGACGGCATGGTCGGACAGCACCGCCTCGGGTTCGCCGACGGCGATCACCCGACCCTGGTCCATGGCCACCAGTCGGTCGGCGATGGCGCGCATCAGCGGCATGTCGTGCTCGATCACCACGAGGCTCGCACCGGTGCGGTCGCGCACGTCGCGCAGCACACCCACGAGGGCCTCCGTCTCGCGTTGGGCGATGCCGCTCGAAGGCTCGTCGAGCAGGATCACCGATGGACGGTGGGCAACGATGCACGCGAGGTCGACGATGCGCCGCGAGCCGGTGGAGAGTTCGCGGATGGCGGTGCGGCGGAAGCGTTCGAGGCCGAACATGTCGATGAGTTCGTCGACGCGTTGGTGCGCCGAGCGCTCGCTGTCGAGCGTGGCGGGCAGGTGCAGCACGGCGCCAGCCATGCTCCGTGACGCCAGCGACCGCTCGAGCGACACCATCAGCGTCTCCTCGACCGTGAGCGATGGGAACAGCCGGGCATCCTGGAACGAGCGGCCGAGGCCCTTCTGTGCTCGTTCGTGTGGCTTGGCGTCGGTGACATCGACGCCGCCGATGGCGACGGTGCCGGTGTAGCGCGGCGTGAAACCGGAGATGAGGTCGAACAACGTGGTCTTGCCGGCACCGTTGGGTCCGACGATGCCGAGAATCTCCCCGCGACGCACGTCGATGCTGACATCGGCCACCGCCACGACGCCACCGAAACGGCAACCGATGCCCGTGGTGGCCAGCACGACGTCGTCGCTGATGGCCGACGCGGTGTGCTCGGCGGCTGCTGCGCCACCTGCACCCTCGAGGAACACCGAACGCAGCAGATCGGGTCGTTCGAGCAGGTCGGCAGTGGGCCCGCTGAAGCGGATCTCGCCCTTCTCCATGAAGTACGCGGTGGTGGCGATGGTGAGGGCGAGGTCGACCGATTGGTCGACGAGGATGACGGTGGTGCCAGCGGCGTTGATGCGCCGAACGGCGTCGAGCAGTCGCTGCACGATGATGGGCGCCAGGCCCAGCGACAGTTCGTCGATGGCCAGCAGACGCGGTCGAGCCAGCATCACCATGGCCAGTGCCAGCATCTGCTGCTGACCGCCGCTGAGGTTGGCGGCGGGCTCGGCGCCTCGGGCGGAGAGTTCGGGGAAGAACTCGAACACCTCGGCCATGCGTGCCGCGAGTTCGGACTCGGGAATGAGGTGCGCTGCCACCTGCAGGTTCTCGGCGACCGAGAGCGACGGGAACACACCTTGTCCGCCGGGCATCAGCACCAGACCGCGCTGGGCCACCTCGTCGGGCGGGGTGAAGGTCATCTCCCGACCGTCGAACACCACTGCGCCGCGGCCTGCCTCCACCACGCCGGTGATGGCCTTCAGCAAGGTGCTCTTGCCGGCCCCGTTGGTGCCGAGGAGGGCGACGATCTCGCCCTCGTCGACGTCCATGCTGACGCCGAACAGCACCTGGACCGTGTCGTACGACACGTCGAGGTCACGAATCATCAGCAGGGTGGCCTTGCCCTGTCGGCGGGCGAGCAACAACTCGGCGCGGGTGGCTGCCGATTGCCACACCTGGGCGATGTCGCGGGCGATGACATTGCCGGACGAGCCGATGATGAACCCGCCGATGGCCAGGACGGGGGTCATCACCAACATGCCGTAGCGAAGGCCCCAGCGGTCGCCGATCGCGCCGATGATGGGAAGGATCAGCAGGCCGGGCAGCACCCACAGACCACCGACCGCAAGTCCCATGCCGCGGGCACTCGGTGGGATGGCCATGGTGAGCGATGCGGTGATGGCGGGCATCAGCACCGCGCTGGCACCGGTGAGCACCACCTGGGCCGCGATCGAGAAGGGCAGGCTGGGCGCCATGGCCCACAGGGCGGCCACGATCGAACTGACGAACGTGGTGACCGACACGAGGCGGAGTGCGAGGCCCGGGTTCTTCGCCATCAGCCGCGTGCCGAGCAGCGCGCCGATGAGGAGGCCGACCAGCTGAGCGGGTTCGATGAGGGCAGCGAGGAAGCCACGGGCCCGCTCGTCGAGCCCGAACTTCTCCTCGTAGAGCAGCGAGGCGAGCGTGTAGTAGCCGACCGTGGCGACGGTGAGGAACGGCAGGGCGTACCAGATGCGTCGCAACGCCTCGATGCGCCACACCATGCGCCACGACTCGGAGAACGACGGCGGGATCTCCTCGGTGCCGACCAGTTCCTCGCTGGCGCCCATTGCCCGCCGCTCGTGCGCGCCGCGCACCGGTTCACGCATGCGGGTGCCGAGCACCACCAGCACCAGGGTGGGGATGCCGAACACGATGAACGGCACGCGCCAGTTGGTGGCGTACGCGATGAGACCAGCCAGGAGCGGACCGAGGAACGAGCCGACGGCGTTGGCGGCACGGTGGAACGAGTACGCGCGCACCCGCACCTCGGGCGGGTAGTAGTCGCTGATGAGCGAGTTGTGGGTGGGGTCGACGACAGCCTTGCCGAGGCCCGATGAGGTGCGGAAGATTCCGAGCGCGATCACCGTGGGGGCGAGGCCGGTGGCCATCGACGCCACGCCCCACAGGGCAGCCCCGACCAGGGCGACACTGGTGCGCTTCGAGCGGTCGACGACGAGACCGATGGGCACCTGCAGCAGCAGGGCCACGATGCCCGTGATGGCGCTGAGGGTGAGCAGGCCCTGGAGGTTGAGCCCGAACGCCTTGCGGATCTCGGGCAGCAGCACACCGAACGCGGCACGGTCGAGTTCGTCGACGGCATTGAGGCCGAACAGGACGAGGAGCGGGAACACCGGTCCGCCGGCAACGAGCTGGTCCATGGCGCGACGCGGGTGGCGAACCACGCGTCCCGCCGCAGCGAGTCCGTTGCCGACCGCGCTCATGCGGCCTCCTCACCCTGCTGGTGGTCGCTCGGCGCGGTGGTGCCCTTGCGATTCAGCAACCCCGGCACCTCGATGCCACGTCCCGCCGCCACCGACCGGAGCCACATGTCGCGCAAGCGGAACCACGCGCCGCCCAGACCCTCCGGCAGCATCAGCAGCACGAACAGCACGCCGATGCTGGTGGAGAGCACCACCCATTCCGCGGGCAGGAACCACCCGAGACCCTTCGTGAACAGTGCGCCGAACAGGCCACCGGCGAGCGAGCCCACACCACCGATGACGGTGCTGACGAACACGTTGACGCTCTCGCCCGGCGAGTGCAGCGACAGCGAGAACGACTGCAACTGGTAGGTGAGCAGGCCGCCTGCGAACGCTGCCACACCACCCGACAACGCAAAGGCCGTGAGCTTCACGCGCACGGGGGCGATGCCGTATGCCTGAGCGCCCTGTTCGTTCTCACGCATGGCCAGCATCACCCGGCCGGTGCGGCTGCGGCGGATGACCCGCAGCACGAGCACGGTCAGCAGCAGGGCGCCGACCGACACGTAGAACATCGCAGCCGTGGATGTGATGGCGATGCGCCCGAGCAGTGGTTGCCGGTCGAATCGGTCGGTGACGATCCAGTCGAAGTACTCGGGGTTGAGGAGGTAGGTGGTGGCCACCAGCGAGAAGGCGAGCGTGGTGACGGCGAGGTAGAAGCCGCGGAATCGCAAGGCGGGCAGTCCCACCACCACCGCGGCGGCGGCGCCGACGAGCGCTGCCGCTGCCATGGCCACCAAGGGGTCGGCGTGCCAGTGCTCGGTGGTGTAGGCGGCCACGGCACCCCCTGCGGCCACGAATGCCATCTGGCCGAGCGACACCTGCCCGGCCCAGCCGGTGAGCACCACCACCGAGAGCCCGATGATGGCGAAGATCACCACGCTGGTGGCCTTGATGAGCGGGGCCGACGACAGCCAACGCGGCAGGCCCAGCACCACACCCAGCAGCACCGCACCACCGAACCAGTAGACGAGCCGCACTTCGGTGAGTGACGCCAGTTGGCGCGGCACGGGCCGGACCTCGGTGGCCTGTTGCCAACTGGACGTGTTGTCGAGGTCGACTCGGCTGGCGGATCGTCGACGCATCAGCAGTACCGCCAGCACCACGACCGCCACCCACACGGTGCCTTCCTCGCCGCTGTTGGCGCCGAAGGTGACGGCCGTTTCGAGCACGCCGAGCGCCACGGCGCTCGACACGATGGCAGGCATGTTGGTCATGCGACCGATGACGAGTGCAGCGATGCTGCGAAGCAGCACACCGAAGCTGAGCGCCGTGCCCACCGGGAGGCCGAACACGCCGGCGCGCAGCCAGAGTGCGGTGAAGGCGAGCAGTCCGGCCACCGCCCACACGAGCGTGTTGAGTCGCTTCACGTGGATGCCGAGCAGAGCGGCGCGGTCGGCGCGTTCGGCGCTGGCACGCACCTGGGCGCCCACCTTGGTGCGGGTGAGCAGGAACCAGATGCCGAACAGGGCGAGCGGTGCCACCACCCACACCAGCACCTGATTGGCATCGAAGGTGAGCGGTTCGATGGTGATCTTCATCGTCCACGGCGCATCGACGCGCTTCGAGGGCGTGAACTTGTGCCAGCTCTTCACGGTCAGCAGGGCGAGCACGGCCAGCAGTTGTCCGAGGCCGATGGTGGCAACGGTGAGGATGAGCCGGGGCGCCTTGAAGAAGCGGCGGATGAAGAGGAGTTCCACCAACCCGCCCACCACGAACGAGCCGACGATGCCGAGCGCAAGGCCGAGCCAGTAGTTGAGACCCGACTCGGTGACGAGGATGGCAGCGAACAGCGCAGGCGGGTAGCCGAGGTCGGCCTGGGCGAAGTTGACGATGCGGTTGGCGCGATGCACCAGGGCGGCGCCGACCGCCACCATCGCGGTGAGGAGACCGATGGTGATGCCGCGCACGGTGATGCCGAGCGGCACGGGGAACAGGACGAGTTGCAGCACCCAGATGGCGGCTGCCGGGCCGATCGCGGCGGCGACGGGGCTTCGCAGGAGGCGCTGCACCTGGCTCATGCGCGGCTGAACTCCCGAAGCACGCGGCCGGGCCGGTTGCCGGTGTTGAGGCCGTGCTCGGTGACCACTTCGCCGTTCACCAGGGTGGCGGCGTAGCCGTCGGCTCGCACCAGGAAGCGACCCTTGCCGCCGGGGAAGTCGTTGCGATACTCGGGGTAGCGCACGTGAAGTCCGGCGGGGTCGAACACGTTGATGTCGGCGAAGGAGCCGACCCGCAGCGTGCCGCGGTCGACAAGTCCGAGCACCCCTGCGGCCTGCGAGGTGAGGCGGCGAACGGCATGGTGCAACGGCATCAACTGCTGATCGCGCACCCAGTACGAGAGGAAGTGGGTGGGGGCATCGGCGTCGCAGATCTGGCCGGCATGGGCGCCGGTGTCGCTGAGGCCGGGGTAGATGTGGTCGGTTCGCAGCAGGTCGGCCATCGACTGCGTCGCCCTGTTGTAGAACCAGACGTTGAAGAGTTCTCGGCCGTCGCTCTGCAGCAGTCGGTCGATGATCCATTCGACGGGGTGGACACCGGCGGCATCGGCGAGAACGGCCACTGATGCGCCTTCCAGCACCTGCCAGTCGGGGAGCTCGCCGTTGCCGAGCGGATGAATCTTTGCGGCGTCGTACCAGAGGCCCTTCTCGATGCCCTCGGCCACCAGTTCGGCACGGGTGGTGGCATCGTGGAGCGCGGCCACCCGGTCGGTCAGCGTGGGCAGGCGCATCAGTCGCCCCCAGGCCTTGCCCGCCACCGGGGGCACCTGCTGCAGGCCCATGAGCATTCCGCTGGGGCGGGTCATGGTGGCGGACGTGATGCGGCCTGCCTCGGCGCGGGTGGTGGAGAGGAAGGTCCGGTAGAAGTCGACAGCTGTCGGGCCGCCGTCGCCCACACCGCCGCTGAACAGCACGTCGCCGCAGCGTTCGGCCATGGCGCGCAGCAACTGCACCTCGTGTGCTGGCTTCGTGTCGAAGTCGAGCACGGCTTGGAACAGGCCACCGCCGGCGTCGTTCATGCCGTCGGCCACGGCGAGATATTCCTCGATCGGGGCGAAGGTGCCGGGCACGCAGCGGCCATCGGGCACACGGTGCCCCAGCAGACGTGACGTGCTGAAGCCGACGGCACCGCCTGCCACGCTCTCGGCGGCGAGGTCACGAATACGGGCGAGTTCGTCGTCGTTCGGCGCCTCGTCGCCCAGCGAGCGTTCTCCCATCACGTGGTAGCGGATGGCGCAGTGGCCCACCATGCCCACCACGTTGAGGGCGGGTCGAAGTTGCTGCACGCTGTCGAGGTACTCGGGGTAGGTGCTCCAGCCCCACGGCAGCGACGAGAGGATGGCCTCGCGGGGGATGTCTTCGACGCTCTCCATCATCTGGGCCAGGTATGCCCGGTCGTCGGGCCGCACCGGGGCGAACGTGACGCCGCAGTTGCCCATGAGCACGGTGGTGACGCCGTGCCATGAACTGGATGTCATCAGCGGATCCCAGCCGATCTGGGCGTCGAGGTGAGTGTGAAGGTCGACGAAGCCCGGCGTCACCACCTTGTCGGTGGCGTCGATCTCGTTCCTGGCGGCGTGGTGGCTGAGGTCGCCGAGGACGGTGACACGGTCGCCATCCACCGCAACGTCGGCGCGCACGGGTTCGGCGCCGGTGCCGTCGATGACGGTGCCACCACGAATGATGAGATCGTGCGCCATTGCTCCCCCAGCGAGCGGCCCGGCCCCCCGCCGGTGGACCGACCTTAGTTGACGGGAAATGCGCTCGGGTCAGGTTCCGCTCGACGTGGAACGCGGTTCGAGCATGAAGATCGGAATCTCCCGATCGGTGATTCGTTCGCGGTACTTGGCGTAGCCGGTGTACACCGTGTCGGCGAGAGCCATCACTCGGTCGTACTCGGCACCTCGGGGCACCAAGCGGGCTGTCACCTCGGTGCGCGAGCGATTCACCTCCACGGTGGCCGCTGGGTTCTTCATCAGGTTGTGGTACCAGCCGGGGTGCTGGTCGCTGCCGAACCGGGTGCCCACGATGGCGATGTTGCCGTCGATGTTGAGACCCACCAGTGGCACTGTGCGCGGTTGGCCGCTCTTGGCGCCGGTGGTGGTGAGCATGATGTTCGGAATGCCGGCGAGCATGCCGCTGAGTGTGCGACCGCGCGTGAGGCGGGCGGTCCAGTGGTCGAGGTGGTGCGCCGTGTGCCGAAACACGACAGCAATGGGCCGCAGCGACGCGAATCGTTGGAAGCCACGCTGGAACACGTTGGGACCCTTCATCACTGCCATGGCCGCACGGTAGCCGTCGGGGAAAGGTGTGAGCGCGGCAGTCAGGAACGCACGCGCTCGAGGGCGTCGAAGAGGTCCTTGCCAGGCAGGGCATCACCGAGAATGTGACCCTGGCCCTCGATGACACGGAGTTCCACGGTGTTGCCCTGCTGCTGCAACACGTCGCGCGTGCGTGTACTGGGTTCGAGCCAACCGCTGTCGTCGCCGCCCACGAACATGGCCACGCCGATGCCCTTCAGGTTCTCGAGTGCGGGGTCGTCGGCCCCGTCGGGCGAGTAGCCGGGGTACACCACCAGCGAGCGGAAGCGGCCAGGGTTCTCGATGGCGGCACGGAACGCCGACAGGCCGCCGTTGCTGACCCCCATCAGGTCGAATCGGCCGTCGATGGGCGGGAACAGCGTTGCCGCCATGTCGAGCAACTCGGGGACGAGAGCGGCCGCCTTGTCGGTGTAGAACAGTCCGACGGTGGGCGCAGCGACCGAGATCACGACGTAGTCGCGCGCGATCGCCTCGGTGCGGTACTTGTCGTTCACCACCTGTTCGGTGAGGTCGATGTCCTGGCCCCCGGGTGGGAAGGCGAACAGCACCTTGCCGGGTACTCCCACTGCGCGGCCCGGTGGCACCACGAGCACGTAGTCGACCTGCGTGCCGTCGTTCGTGGTGAAGGTGAGGCGGTTGGCGGCGGTGGGATCGCCCCCCGTGGTGGCGCTGACGGTGTCGGGGGTTGCGTCGGTGCCCGACGAACACGCTGCCAGCAGCGTGACGGCGAGGCCGGCAGCGAGAGTGAACCGCTTCATTGCATTCGCTCCTGGAGTTGTCGGTCGATGTCGTCCTCGGGAATCCACCAACCGCGTCCGCGGGCGGTGGTCACGTATTCGGGCCACGGGTGGTCGATCGGCGGCGGGTAGTCGCACATGGGTGCGAGCCACCGGGCGCCGCCGATGCCGCCCCCTGTTCGATCCGTGAACTCGTCACGCGCAGCGGCGAGGGCTGGGGCGTCGGTGAGGAGGTCGACGATGGTGGAACCGATGGTTCGTGCAGCGCACTCGATGGTGGGGTCGATGGTGGCCGACATGCCGCCGAGGGCATTCATCGCCCAGTCGGGGTAGGTGAATCCGGCGGGAGCCTTCAGTGCGGCCCGGCCGATGTACATGCGCACGGTGGGGGCGAACCAGGTCATGTCGGTGTAGTCGTCGCTCGTGTAGTGCGTCTGCCACGACGGAAGTTGGGCGCGTACGAGCGATTCGGCCTCTTCCGGGGGGAGGAGTCGCCCGATCTCGTCGATGAACGGCTGGTCCATCGGCTCGATGCCCAGTTCCTTCTGCACCTGCTGCGCGGCGGTGACGGCGGCGGTGTCCCACACCGGCGGCCCGCCGAGTTCGAGGTTGCGGTAGGCGACACGGGTGATGGCATGGTTCGCCAGGCCGGGTGCCGACTTGGCCACCCAGTGTCGGCGCACCGTGCAGTGCGCCGCGGCGGCCGCGGCCTGCGCGTTGTTGTCGAGCACCGCCAGTGCGCGATCGAGCATGTCGACCGACGGTGCGCGCATCGAATACATCACCTTCGCCATCTGGGCGGCGAGGTTGTCGGCCGTGGCCTGCCCGCTGGCGAGGATCACCTCGTTGATGGTCCATGTGCCCGTGTGCGGCAGCATGTGGTCGCGCATCATCTTCGACAACGAGTACATGGCCACCACGGCGTCGTTGGCGCCGGGCGCCCTGGCAGCCGTGTGTGCCGCGGCGATGGGCGACGTGCTGTCGGCCAGCCACGTCTGCGGGCTGTCGCACAGGAACTCGTAGATGACGCCGTAGTAGGGGCCGCAGT
>CAZQPJ010000018.1:0-17030 GCA_964595105.1 uncultured Bifidobacterium sp. | reverse complement strand
CATCAAGGTCATCTGGGGTTCACGCTGGGACGAACTGCTCGCCAAGGACAAGGACGGCGTGCTGTTGAACCAGATGAACACCACGGTCGACGGCCAGTTCCAGCGCTACGGCGTGGAGGGCGGCGCCTACATCCGCGACCACTTCTTCGGCCCCGATCCACGCCTGCGCCAGATGGTGTCACACCTCAGCGACACCGACCTGCAGAACCTGCCCCGTGGTGGTCACGACTACCGCAAGCTCTACGCCGCCTACAAGGCCGCCGTCGAGAACCTCGGCTCGGGTGCCCCCACCGTCATCCTCTGCAAGACCATCAAGGGCTGGACCCTCGGTCCCGAGATCGAGGGCCGCAACGCGACCCACCAGATCAAGAAGATGAACAAGGAGCAGCTGATGGTGCTCCGCGATCGTCTCAACCTCACCGACGAGATTCCAGAGAGCGCCCTCGAGGAGGACGGGGTGCCGTACTTCCGGCCCGCCGAGGACTCCATCGAGGACCAGTACGTGATGGAGCGCCGTCGCGCCCTCGGCGGCAGCATCCCCAAGCGTGTCGTTCGCGCTCGCCGCACGTTCTCCCTGCCGCTCGACAGCAGCTTCGACGAACTCCGCAAGGGTTCCGGCGGTCAGTCGGTGAGCACCACGATGAGCTTCACCCGTCTGCTGCGCAACTTGTGCCGCGACGAGCACATCGGGCCGCACGTGGTGCCCATCATCCCCGACGAGGGTCGCACCTTCGGCATGGACTCCCTGTTCCCCGCCCTCAAGATCTACGCGTCGCAGGGCCAGAAGTACGAGCCGGTCGACCACGACCTGCTGCTCAGCTACGCAGAGTCGGCGAAGGGGCAGATCCTCGAGGAAGGCATCACCGAGGCCGGCTCGATGGCCAGCTTCATCGCTGCCGGCACGTCGTACGCCACCCGCGGCGTGCCCACCATTCCCTTCTACACGTTCTATTCGATGTTCGGCTTCCAGCGCGTCGGCGACCTCATCTGGCAGGCCGCGGATGCCCGTACCCGCGGGTTCCTGATGGGTGCCACCGCTGGGCGCACCACCCTCCCGGGCGAGGGTCTGCAGCACCAGGACGGACACTCGCTGGTGCTGGCAAGCACGGTGCCGCCCGTGCAGGCGTACGACCCGTCGTTCGCCTACGAGGTCGCCACCATCGTGCAGGCCGGCATCGAGCGCATGTACGGCGCCGACAGCCCCGACCCCGACGTCTTCTACTACCTCACCATCTACAACGAGAACTATCCGATGCCGGCGATGCCGGAAGGCCTCGACCCGGCGCATGTGGTGCGCGGCCTCTACCGCTGGGCACCCGCGCCGGAGGGAGCGCCACGCCGGGCCACGATGCTGTTCAGCGGCTCGGCACAGGGCGCTGCCCGCGCCGCCGCCGACGACCTGCTCGAACACCACGGCGTGGCGGTGGAACTCTGGTCGGCCACCTCGTACAAGGCGCTGCGCGACGAAGCACTGTCGGCCGAGCGGTGGAACCGACTGCACCCACACGCCGAACCGCGCACACCACTTGTCACCCAACTTCTGTCGAACGCAGCCGGCCCGGTGGTGGCGGTCACCGACTTCATGAAGATCGTTCCCGAGCAGGTGGCGCGCTTCCTGCCCGGACGCACCTTCGTACCGCTGGGCACCGACGGCATGGGCCGCAGCGACACCCGAGACGCGTTGCGCCGCTACTTCGAGGTGGATGCCGGGCACGTCACCGTGGCGGTTCTCAGCGCCCTCGCCGCCGAGGGCAAGGCGAGCGCCGACGAGGTGCAGCAGGCGATCGAGCGCCATGGCATCGACCCGGAGGCCGATGACCCGCTCGTCGTCTGAGCCTCGGCGCGTCAGCGTCATCGTGGTGGTGTACGACACCACCGCGCCTCGGCTCGAGCGTTGCCTCTCTGCACTTCGCTCCTCGGTGGGCGTCGATGCGGAGGTGATCGTCGTCGACAACGCCTCACCACACCCCGTCCATGCTCCACTCGCCCACCGTGTGCTCACCCGCGGCGCCAATGGCGGGTTCGCCGCCGGTGTCAACGATGGCATCAGGGCGGCTGCCACCAGTTCGGCCGACTGGATCGCGGTGGTGAACGACGACGCCGTGGTGGAACCCACAGCACTCCGGCGGTGCATCGATGCGCTCGAGGCCGGGCACCGCACCACGCTGGCCGCCGCGCCGAAGGTGCTCCTCGCCGACGTCGAGCCGGCGACGCTCGACTCGTGCGGCATCGTGGTGCGCCCCACCGGTGAGGCATTCAGCGCCGGCACCGGCCAACCCGACCTCGGTCAGTTCGACACCGACACGACCGTGCTCGGGCCATGCTTCAGCGCCGCCGTGTTCCGCTCCGACGCCTTCACCCGTGTCGGTCTGCTCGACGAGCGCTACTTCCTCTACTACGAGGACGTCGACTGGGCGCTGCGCTGCTTCCTCAGCGGCCACGACACGGTGTTCGTTCCCTCCGCCGTGGTGCACCACGAACACGCTGCCAGCACCCGACACCTCGGCGAACTGCGGCGGCATCGACTGGTGCAGCGCAACCTCCTTCTGTGCGCCGCAGTGAACCTCTCGTGGCCCGCGGCGGGGCGGGTGTGGGCCGGTCGGCTCGTCGCCGCATCGAAGGCCATGGTGAAGGGCCCCGACCGGACCTCGTTGCTCGTGTCGCTCGGCCGTGCAACGCTCCGCCTTCCCGATGCCTTGCTCACGCGACGTCGGCGGCGGCGCGTCGTGAGTCGGCACGAGTCGGCCGCCTTCGCATTCGCCCACGGGCTGCGACCGTTCATCGACACCCGCACCTACCGACCTGCCGAGCCCGAGGCGGCCCTCGCCGCGGCCAGGGCGCGTCTGAGCCGCTCTGCCCCTCACGGGTAACGTGGTCGGGTCATGGCACGCCACCGCCCGTCGGGCACCGACGAACTCACCATCGTGGCGCCCCGACGGAACCTCGCTGCCCACCTCGCCGACATCACTTCGTTCCGCGAACTCATCGGCAGCCTCGTTCGCAAGGAACTGAAGGTTCGCTACAAGCAGAGCACGCTGGGTCTCGCGTGGTCGATGGTGCAACCGCTGTTCCTTTTGCTCATCTACTCGCTCGCCTTCTCGGTGCTGTCGCCAAATGGGTTGCCCCGACTGGGCATCTGGATCATGAGCGGTCTTCTGGTGTGGACACTGGTGAGCACGGCCCTCGTCACCTCGGTCACCTCCATCACCACCAACGGGCCGCTGGTCAGCAAGGTCCGCTTTCCCCGCGCGGTCCTTCCCACGGCCTCCACCGGTGCGGCACTGGTGCACTTCGTTCTGCAGTCGCTTGCGTTCGCCGGGGTGCTCGTCGTGGTGCGGCAGCACGTCGACTGGTCGTTCGTGTGGCTGTTGCCGCTCGCCATCGTGGCGCTGCTGTTCTTCCTGCTCGCCGTGGGGATGATGGTGAGCGCTGCCAACGTGTACGCACGCGACACCCAGCACCTGCTCGACATGCTGATCCTCGGCTGGTTCTGGCTGACGCCGATCGTCTACCCGTACGGGTTCCTTCAGGGGTATCTCGAGCGCCACCACCTGCCCATCTGGTTGCCCATGCTGAACCCGGTGACGCCCGTCATCACCGTGTTCCAACGAGCGCTCTACGGCACCACCCACAACGGCTCCACCCGGTTGCTGCCCGACGAATCCGTGTGGTGGTACCTCCGCAACATCGGCATCCTCGCACTCGTTGCCATGACGCTGTTCACGTTCGCCCTGCGACTCTTCGACCGTGCCGAGGTGAACATGGCGGAGGCCCTGTGAACCAGGCAATCGTCGCCGACGGCATCTCCAAGGTGTTCCGCATCTCCAACGACCCGGTCCGGTCGATGAAGGAGCGACTGGTGGGCCTCGGTCGTCGCCGATACACCGATTTCGCCGCCTTGTCGGAGATGAGCTTCTCCATCCAGCAGGGCAGCACGGTGGGCATCCTCGGCCACAACGGCTCCGGCAAGAGCACGTTGTTGAAGTGCATCGCCGGCATCCTCCGGCCCACCACCGGCACGGTGGCGGTGCGCGGTCGACTGGCCTCGCTGCTCGAGCTCGGCGCCGGTTTCCATCCGGAGCTCAGCGGCCGCGAGAACGTGTACATCAACGCAGCCTTCCTCGGTATCTCTCGCCGCGAAATCGAGGCACGGTTCGACGACATCATCGAGTTCGCCGAACTCGGTCGGTTCATCGACGAACCCGTGAAGCACTACAGCAGCGGCATGTACGTGCGGCTCGGGTTCGCCGTCGCCGTGAACGTCGATCCCGACGTGCTCCTGGTGGATGAGGTGCTCGCTGTCGGTGACGAGGCCTTCGCCAAGAAGTGCCTCGATCGGGTGAAGGAGTTCCAGTCGGAGGGTCGCACCATCGTGGTCGTCACCCACTCGGCCGACATCGTGCGGCAGGTGTGCCAACGAGCGCTCGTGCTCGACCATGGCCACCTGGTGGCCGACGAGCATCCCAAGGACGCCATCCGGATCTTCCGCGAACACCTGCACGGCACCCTCGTCGACGACGCCTCCCACACCGATGGTCCCGTGCGACTCGCCGCGGTCAGCGTCGCCAACCGGTCGGCGGATGCGGTGCTCTCGGTCACCGTGGCCACCGACGCCCCCACCGACGGGGTGGGCATGAGCATCGAGGTCACCGACGCCAGCGGCCGGCAGGTGTACCGCGTCGACGGCACCGCCCTCGGTGTGCCGGCGCAGTTCGCCACCGGACGCAGCACCTTCGACATCGAGTTGTCGTCCGCCGCGCTCCTCGGCGGGAACTACCCCATCACGGTGCGCCTCATCGACATCGTGTCGGGTCGCCTGCTGGCCTGGCACGACCTGCGTACCGGCATCACCGTTCCCGCCCGCTCGGTCGGCGACGGCATCGTCGACCTGGGCGCGGCGCTACACGGAGGTACGCATCCAGTCGAGGGTGCGACGCAACCCATCGTCGAGTGACACCATTGGCCGCCAGTCGCTGAACGAGTTCAGCAGGTGCACATCGGGGCAGCGACGATTGGGGTCGCCCACACGGCCAGCCGGCAGCGGCAACACCTGCACGGGAACCTCGACACCCGCCACCGCCAACACTCGTTCGGCGAGTTCGAGCATCGTGATCTCGTGCGGGTTCCCCACGTTCACGGGTCCCATCAGCGGACCCTCGATCACCGCGAGCAGGCCCGACACCTCATCGTCGACGTGCACGAAACTGCGTGTCTGCAGTCCGTCGCCGTAGACGGTGAGCGGCTCGCCGCTGAGCGCCTGATGGATGAAGGTGCACACCACCCGACCGTCATCAGGTCGCATGCGCTCGCCATAGGTGTTGAAGATGCGAGCGATGCGCACGTCGACCCCGAACGCCCGGTGGTAGGCCATGGTGATGGCCTCGGCGAACCGCTTGGCCTCGTCGTAGCAACTGCGCGGACCGGTGCTGCTGACGCTGCCGAGGTACGTCTCCGGTTGAGGGTGCACCTCCGGGTCGCCGTAGGCCTCGCTCGTGGAGGCGAGGAAGAACCGCGCCCCCTTCGCTCGGGCCAGGTCGAGCAGGTTCTGCGTACCGCGGCTGCCGGTCTCGAGGATGTGCACGGGAATCCGGTCGAAGTCGACCGGCGACGCCGGACTGGCGAGGTTGAGGACGCGGTCGACCCCACCGGCGACCTCGAGTGGTTCGCGAACGTCGTGTTCGACGAACGAGAACCGAGGGTTGCCCACTGCCGCGTCGAGGTTGGCGAGCGTCCCGGTGACGAGGGAGTCGACGCCCACCACCTCATGGCCCTGTTCGAGCAGACGATCGCACAGGTGCGAACCGATGAAGCCGGCCGCGCCGGCAACGACGTAGCGCATCAGCGGCCGATGCCCGTGTACGACAGCCCCGCGGCGCGCACGGCCGCCGGATCGAGCAGGTTACGGGCATCGACCACCGCCGAGCCGCGCATCACTTCACGGACGCGCTGCAGTTCGACCAGCGCGAACGCCGACCATTCGGTGAGCACCACCATCACGTCGGCCCCTTCACATGCCTTCACCGCCTCCGGCACCACCTCGAGTCCGTCGAGCGGCGGCGCCTCCACCATCGGGTCGTGCGCCACCACCGAAGCGCCGCGCCGCAGGAGTTCACCCACCACCGCGAGGGCCGGTGAGGCGCGCAGGTCGTCGGTGTTGGCCTTGAACGTGAGACCCCACGCCGCCACCTTGGCACCCCGGAGGCCGCCGGGCACCGCGGCCGCCACCTTCTCGACCACACGCTCGAGCTGCCGGTCGTTGGCCGACATGGCCGCCCGCAGCACCTGGGCATCCGCACCCGACGACGACGCCATGAAGGCCAGCGCCGAGGTGTCCTTCGGGAGGCACGAGCCTCCCCACCCCGGCCCGGGTTTCAGTGCATCGCGCCCGATGCGCTGGTCGTAGCCCATGCCCTTCACCACGTCGAGCACGTCGGCGCCCAGCCGCTCGCAGAGGTGGGCGATCTCGTTCACGTAGCTCAACTTCACGGCGAGGAAGGCATTCGATGCGTACTTGATCATCTCGGCCGACACGACGTCGGTGAGCACCACCGGGGCATCGATGCCCACGTAGAGCCCTGCCACCGATGCGGCAGCCTGCCGAGTGGAGGCGCCCACGACGATGCGGTCGGGATGCAGACAGTCGCTGACGGCCGTGCCCTCGCGGAGGAACTCGGGGTTGCTGGCCACGGCCACGTCGCTCCGGCCCAGCGCCTCGGCCACGAGCGCCCCGGTACCCACCGGCACGGTCGACTTGTTGATGACCACCGCACCCGAGGGCACCACGGTGGCCAACTCGCGCGCCGCGGCGAGCACCCACGTGAGATCGGCCTCACCCTGATCGCCCTGCGGGGTCTGCACACAGAGGAAGGCGAACTCGCAGTGACGTGCGGCCTCCGCCGCGCCCACCACGAACCGCAGACGACCCGACTGCACACCCTCGACCACCAGTTCGTGCAGACCCTGTTCGTAGATGTGCAGTTCCGCACGGTTGAGGCGCTCGACCTTGCCTTCATCGATGTCGGCGCACACCACCGTGTGGCCGAGATGAGCCATCACGGCCCCGGTGGTGAGGCCCACGTACCCGGTGCCCACGATGGCAAGTCTGCTCATGACGCCATCCTACGAGTGGCCGGTGCCGCCGAACGTGACGCCCTAGCCTGCACTCATGACCATCCTCGTCACTGGCGGTGCCGGTTACATCGGCTCGCACACTGCCCGATTGCTGCGCGAGCAGGGCCGCGAGGTCGTGGTCCTCGACACGCTCGAGTACGGGCACGCGTCGGCGGTGGCCGACATACCGCTCGTGGTCGGTGACGTTGCCGACGAGACCCTGGTGACCGATGTCTGTCGGCGGTATGGCGTCGAGCAGGTGGTGCACTTCGCTGCCTACAAATTCGTCGGCGAGTCGATGGAGGCCCCGGGCAAGTACTGGCAGAACAACGTCGAGGGCACCATCGCCCTGCTGCGCGGGCTCGAGGCCGCCGGTGTGGAACAACTCGTGTTCTCGTCGTCGTGCTCCGTCTACGGCACCCCCGAACGAGTGCCGGTCGACGAGCAGTGCTCCATCCAACCCGAGAGCGTGTACGCCGAGAGCAAGGCCATGGTGGAGCGCATCCTCGCCTGGCAGAGTCGCCTGACTGCGTTCCGTTCCGTCAGCCTGCGCTACTTCAATGCCAGCGGCGCTCACCCGGCGGGTGACATCGGCGAGGTGTGGGACCGTGCACAGAACCTCATTCCGCTCGTGATGAAGGCGGCGATGCGTCGCCGCGGCGAACTGGAGGTGTTCGGCGACGACTACCCCACTCCTGACGGCACCGGGGTGCGCGACTACATCCACGTGTGCGACCTCGCCGAGGCGCATGCGGCAGCCCTCGACCACCTGGCCCGCGGAGGCCATGCAGGTGCCTACAACGTGGGCACGGGCCGCGGCAACTCGGTGCTCGAGGTGATCGCCGCCGCAGAACGCGTGTCGGGCACCACGGTGCCCCACCGCTTCTCGCCCCGTCGGCCGGGCGACGTCACCGCCGTGTGGGGCGACTGTTCGCTGGCGGAGCGGGAACTCGGCTGGGCCGCAACCCGTTCGCTCGACGACATCGTTGCCACCGCATGGCAGTGGCACTCCACGCACCCCGACGGCTACGCCTGACGCACCTCGCGCCGCTCGCCCACCACCACCACGAACAGTGGCTTCACCAATCCGCGGCGAGTGAGCCACTTCTCGACCCGCACCACTGCACGGGCACGTCGCTCGGTCCGACCGTCACGCGACAGGTTCTGGGCGATGCCCTCGAACATCGGGTACGTGAGGCCACCGTGCCGGTACTCGACGAGCGGGGCGAAGTTCGTCACGAACTCGGGATACAGACGCAGCGAGTTGCACGCCTCCGAGGGATCGAACGACGAGGGCGGGTCCTGCAGGTACCGCAATCCCTTGCGGCGGCCGATGTGCGTGGTGCGGGTGCGGCGTCGCGGGAACAGCGTCCACAGCAACAGCGTGGCGAACAGGCGATTGCGGCGTGGGATCTGCAGATAGGTGGGGCCGATCCACTCGTACATGTACATCAGGCCTCCCGGCCGCAGCGATCGTCGTGCCTGCGCGAAGAACCCCTCGAGGTTCTGCACATGGTGGGCTCCGTGGCTCGCCACCACGAGGTCGTAGGCGTCAGCGGGCAACTCGAAGGTGTTGCAGTCGACCTGATGCGGTTCCCACTCGATGCCGTCCGGTTGGTAGCGGGCGAGCGAGACCGGACTGAGGTCGTACCCCGCCACCGATCGAAAGGTGACCGTGGGTGTGTGCTCGAAGAACAGACGCTCGCTCTGCATGTCGCCGCACACGAGGGCCGCACCTGCGAGGTCGGAGTGCGGGCGACGCATCGCCAACAGGTCGGTGACCACGGCCACCGGGCCGCGACCCTGACTGAACTCGGCCCACAGATCCGTGTTCACCGCACCCACCGACAGCCAGGCCACCGACCGAACCTCGTCGATGTCGATCGTGTCCCACGTTTCCCGGGCCCGCTCGAGGTCGCTCATGACACCTTCCTCCGCATCCAGTTCGCAGCCCGACGCAACGCCGCCTGACGGCGCGTGCCCTCACCCACCAGCACCGTGTGCACGAGCCGATTTCTCCGAACGGCTCCCACGGCGGCGTCGACGAGCCGCGACCGGGCCGCGCCCGGGGCGGGCGGCAGGCCGTCGGTGCGCCGGCCGGTGGGCTCGGCAAGCGCCCGGCGCAACAGGTCGACCAACGCAGTTGCGCTGCGCGACCACGTGAAGCCACCGGCCGCCGCTGCCAGCAGCGCCACCTGTTCGGCGCGGAACGCGTGGTCGCCGATCAATCGTTCGGCAAGCGGCACGGCATCACCGGGCCGGAGTGACGAGAGGGTCGCCAGCGCAGCGGGCAACACCTCGTCGAGCGCTCCCTGCCGAGTGGTGAGGGTGGGAACCCCGGCGAGTGCCGCCTCGAACGGCACCATGCCGAACCCTTCCGACAGCGTCGGGTAGGTGACCAGCGCCGCGTGGCTCAACAGCCACGCCTTCTCGGCCTCACCAACGGCGGGGAGTGCCACCACTTCGGCGGCGAGCGCCGGGTTGGCGGCGCACCATTCGCGCTCCGCCCCATTGGTGCTGCCATGGTCGGGCTCCGGACCCACCAAGGCCAACTGACCCGTGAACCCGCGGGCGCGCAGTGACGCCCACAGTTCGACGGCGAACATCCGATTCTTGTGGAGGTAGCTGGCGCCGAGCACCAGCACGAAGCCCGGCCGCAGCGACCCGTTGGTCGGGGGCTGCGCCACCACTGCGCCGGAGCGATGGTCGATGCCGCAGTGGGTGACCGCCGAATGATGCGATCGGCGCAGCAATCCTTCCCGCGCGGCTTCCTCGCGGGAGTGTTCGCTGATGAATGCAACCCCGTCGACGACGTCGAACGTGGCCACGGTGAGGTCGCGGTAGCGCTGCCACGCCTCGTCCGTGCCGAAGTAGGCGGGATTGTGGTAGGCGATGAGATCGAGCTGGGTCACCACGGCCACGTCGGCAAGTTGGCGCATCCACTGCAGTTGCACGGGGTGGTCGACCTGGAACGGTCGCAGCGCCGCGTCGTAATGCTCCGGTACCGACTCGTAGGCAGCCATTGGTCGAAGGTGCAATCGGGGGTGCCCGGCGGTGGCGGCAACCACGTACTCGGGCACGTCCTCAGGAGTGAACAGGTCGACGCCCGCCACGTCGGGGTCGGCGGCGAGCGCGCATGCGGTTTCCACCACGAACCGCTGAGTGCCCATCAGCTGCGGGCCGAGGCAGAAGCCGTCGACGGCCACCGTCGTACCGGTGAGGGCGCGGCGAGCACGACCGAGTGCATCGGAGAACGCGGTACCGGTGGCGGCCTCCACCTGCTGCCGGTTGGCCTCGTAACGCGGATGGCGACGGTTCACGATGGCCTCGTGGTCGGCTTGCAACTGCAACTTCGCGGGTGATGTGCCGAACGACGAGCCACCCTTGTGGAACACGAACACGTCGTCGGCGAGCACGTTGAGGAAACCGTGCTCGGCAGCCCGCTGACAGAAGTCGACCTCCTCGCCGTAGCCGGGAGCGAACACCGGGTCGAACCCGTCGAGCACGTCGAGCGCGGTACGGGTGACGTAGAGACAGTGACCCACGCCAGTGGGGATGACCGGGCGGGTGCACGACGCAGCCGATGCAACCCGCCGCGCTGCATCATCGACGGACATGCCATCGGGCAACGGCCCGGGCCGGTTGCGCACCGGCACGGAGAGGATGGTGCCGTGGTTGGTGAGGGTCGAGACGGTGGCCACCGTGTTCGACGACCCAGCGGCCGCCACGAGTCGCTCGAGCCACTCGGGGCCGACGGCGACGTCGGAGTTCACCAGCACCACGTCACGCCGGCCGGCGATGACGAAAGCGTGGTTGCACGACCCGACGAACCCGGCATTCACCTCGTGCCGATGGAGCACCACCCGATGCGCTGCCTCCGGGGCGAGTTCGCGAACCGCATCGACTGCCGCAGCATCGGGACTCGCGTCGTCGATCACGAGAATCGGTGCCCACGCCGGGGTGTGCCGCAGCAGCGAGTCGATGCACGCACGCACGTCGTCGGGTGAGTTGTAGACGGGCACCACCACCACCGGGCCGGGCGCGCCGTCGAGCGCAGCGGCGGCTTCGACGGTCGAGTGGACGGTGAGGAGGGGCAACGGCGCAGCCGATCGGAGAGGTGAATGGGGTGCCGAATGCTACCCGTACGGCTCTCCGCGGCCCCTGCAGCCCCACCGTTACACTCGGCCGGATGCATGCGGAACGCGCGTCGGACCTTCGGTCGAAGGCAGCGTTCCTGCACATCGCCAAGTGCGCCGGCACGTCGGTACGCGCCGCGCTGAGCGCTGCGGTGGGTGACCCACCGCAGTCACCGCAGCAGTTCGACTCGTGCTACGTGGCGGGCATCCCCGACGTGGCCGCCCTCTCGCACGAGGCCCGCAGCCAGGTGGCATGGGACGACCGGCCGACCGGCGTGGGCGACTACGCGTTCGCCAACCACTGGTCGCTGCCCACACTCCTCACCACGTTCGACGCACCCGACATCGCCACCGTCCTCCGCGACCCGCTCAGCCGAATCCTCTCGTACGTCGAGTACGCGCGATCCCTGCCCACTTCGCTCCACCGGGTCTGGTACCCCGACACGCTGCCGCTCGATCTGTGCCGGATGCCGTTGCTGGAGATACTGACGCTGCCTGCGGCATCTCGCGCTACCGACAACCTCATCACGCGGCAGGTGTGCTGGCACGACCCGCGCGTACCGATCGGCGCCTTCATCACCGACGACGACGCCGCGGCGTTGGCCACCGACACCATCGCCGCACTGTCGGGGCTCGGCACCGTCGCACTCGTGGAACAGGGTGACGAGATGTGGCGACAGCTGTCGCAGTGGCTCGGCGCCGAGGTGCCCGTGCAGCGCAGCAACGAGACGCCTACACGGCAGTTGCCCGGCATCATCCGACGCGCACGCGACGTGGCGGATGCGATCGACGTGCTGGCGCAGCGCACGCAGGCCGACCTTCCCGTGTGGGCGCACTTCGCGCACATCTGCGGCATCAACAACCCTGTCGACACCGCGACCGCGGCAGCCGAACGGCGACTGCACTCGTGGTGCAGCACCGCCTTCTTCGCGGGGTTCCACGACCTTCGCCCTGCAGAGGGCGCCGTGGCCACCAGCACGCTGGGCCGGGCCCTCGACGGGGCGATCGCTGCTGATGCCTGGCTGCTCACGGTCGATCTCGCCGCCGCCGATCACGTCTCCCTTGCGCGTCGGCGCATCACCGCTGTCGTCGGCCCGGGCGAGCAGCCCCCGGTGCACCATCTCGTGCAGCCCGTCGACCACGACATGGTGAACCTGCGCGATGCGCTCACCGGCCACGACCCCACGGCCGTGGTGGTGGGTCCCCGGTGGGCGCGCCGTGAGCACCCGGGCCGACTGTTCGCCCAACTCGCGCAGGTGGCCGCAACCGACGCCCGGCTCCTGGTGGTGTCAACCCACGCCGACGCCGCTGGGGTGGAACGACTGCTGCGCACCTCCGGTTGGGGTCGCATCACGCATCTTCCATTGCCCGACGGGGTGGCAGTGGCAGCGTTCAACCGGGCCGAGGGCGAAGCGGGCACCCACTACGGCGTCCCGTTCCGGCTCGACGACCCCGACGACTCACGGGCACTCGTGCTGGCCCTCGCCGCCCATGGCCGGCGCGTGCTGGAACTCGGGTGCTCCCAAGGTCTTGGCACGCAGGTGATGCAAGCCCGTGGCCAAACGGTGGTGGGAGTCGAGATCGATGCCGCAGCGGCCGCGTTGGCACGCCCCTATGCGGAGGCGGTGCTGGAGGCCGACCTCGATGACGAGTCGTCGCTCGATCCGCTCCTCGACAGCGAGTTCGACACCGTGATCGCCGCCGACGTGCTCGAGCACCTGCGCGCGCCCGTCGCGGCGCTGCGTCGGGCCCTTCGCCACCTCGCACCGAACGGCGACGTCGTGCTGTCGATTCCCAATCTCGCCCATGCCGACGTGCGCATGGCACTGCTCGACGGCACCGTCCCCTACGCCGACCTCGGCCTCCTCGACCGCACCCACACCCACTGGTTCACGTACGACGGACTGTGTCGTCTGATGGCCGAGTGCGACCTGGTGCCCGTCGAGTGGCGGCGTGTCGTGCGGGCCCCGGGCACCACGGAGGTGCCCACCGCAGCCGACGTTCGCCACCTCGCCGAACAGTGGTTCGGCGACGACCCGCACGCCACTACCTACCAGTGGGTGGTGCGCTGCAGACGGACCGCCGATGCCGCCGCAGCGACCGACCCCGCCCTCACCGACCCCCACCTCACGCCAGCGGCTCGCCGCTTCGCGGGGCCACCTGCACTCGGTATCAAGACCAGCGCAGCGGTCTTCGCCACGGCGCTCCGGCGTCGGCTGCGCCGGACGTTCCGCTAGCGAACGACGTCAGACGGGTTCGCCACTCGCTGCCGAGTCGTCGAGGGGCCTGCCCACGAACCCGTTCTCGATGCGGAGACCGGCGAACATCTCGTTCGGGGCCAACAGGAACCGCTGTTCGATGCGCGACACCCAGCGCAGCACGGCAGCAGCATCGATGCCGTCGGTCAACACACCCGGTCCGTACATGCGCAGCAGATCGTCGCAGTACGCCAAGGCCGCCGTCTGCACGGCAGCGATGCGTGCTCGGTCGACGCCATCCGCTGGGTCCGCTCGAACCACTGCATCCCGCTCGGGATCAGCCGAGTAACCGAGCACTGCGCCATCGGTCGACGACAGCAGTGCCTCGAGCAGCAGGCTGTGGTCGAGGAACCAGTGACCGCTCCAGAACCGTACCGATTCACCGAACACCCCGGTGGCCCCAGTGGCATCGCCCGCGGGTGTCGTGACGCAGTACATGCCGTCGACATGATTGGGCAGCACCCGCGCCAGGGCGCGTTGCGTGGTGGCCGAGTAGCCGAGGTCGACGAGGCACAGCGGCGCCCGGTCATCGACGCCGAGCTCCCCGAGATGCCGACGTAGACCGGCGAGTTGTGTCGCTCCATGGGCGCGTAGGTCGCCGGCCAACTCGGCCAGCAACTCCGCGCACCGCGCCCGGTCGGCCGGGTGATGCACCGTGACGCCGTAACGATCACCGTCCGGGTGCATCCCGGTGCGAGCCTCGACGAGGTCGGCGAAGGTTCCGTCGAACGCTCCCGCGTCGAGCAAGAGGTCGACATCGACGCCCGCAGCCCCCGTTGCGGCCAGTGCCGCTCGACGCGACACGAGGAAGTAGTCGACCGGCGGCACCGCATCGGTCGCGTCACGCCACCGCTGCATCGCTCGGTGCACGAGCGCCGTGTCACGCGCCATCAACAGCATGCGTTCGTGCGGGCGATCACGTCGCCGGCGCACCAGCGCCGATCCGAACGACGCCACCAGGGGTCCCACCACCGAGTAGCCGAACAGGGCCTCCGACGTCGGCTGCGGCCGCCCGTCGTAGAGCCGCGTCGCCGACAGGCCGAGCGCCGACTGGGTGGCAAAGTTGCCGCGCTCGAGCCGAGAGCCCGGCGCATGGAACTGGGCCACCGCGCGGGGCGACGGCACCAACGACCACGCCACCCGGTGCGTCAGCGCCTGCTGGATGTCGGATCGTTCGTTGTCGCCGAGGTGCAACCACCGCTGCACCGGCACTCCCTCTGCGGCTGCCACCGTCGCCCACATGCCACCCTGGTCCTTGCGTGCCCGGCGCTCGTTCGACACGTACCACTCGTCGAACAGGTCGGCAGCGCCCACGGTGTCCACCACCCGCCGAACCACCTCGGCCGGCAAGGTGGTGTCGGTCATCGCCACCATGCGAAGGTCGGCTCGCTTCGCCGCCCGCAGTTCGTCGATCAGCCACTGGCGCGGCACCGCGACGCGGTACTCGATGCCGATCTCGTGCTCCCGCATCGGCTGCATGGTGCGTGGCAGTTCGTCGAACACCTCGTCGAGAGTGACGTCACCCACGTCCGCATGACGAACGCGCGCCGCGTGCTCCGCAGCGCCTCGCTCGGCCACCCAACTCTCGGCCTCGCCGGGATGATCCACCACCGCCCGCGCCGCGAAGTACTGCAGCGATGTCGGCGACAACGTGGGTCGCAGCACCAGCGTGTCGAAGATGTCGACCGAGACGAGATCGACCATCGCCAGCTGACGGCGCAGCAGTTCGATGTCGTAACTGCCGAACGCATCGGTGTTCCTCGACGCCCACCCCTTGCGCCACTGACCCGCATCGGGGTCGTACTCGACGAAGGTGTAGCCCCGCGCACGCGCCGCGGCGGTGATGCTGCGCTCCACGGCGTGGGCCAGCGCCCCGTCGGTCTGCCCTGCCTCGGGTTCGAAGTCGTCGACGCTCAGGCCGGCATCGAGCAGTGGCAACAGTGCATCGACCCGCGCCCAGAACATGCCGCCCACCGGGTAGTCGACGTAACCGTCGACGTCATCCACCGGCAGACCGCACCGCTCGAACAACCGCCTGCCGTTGGCCGTGTTGCCGAGCCAGTGCGCCGCCCACGGCGGCATCTCGCCGAAGATCGACGGATGCACCACTCCGACGTCCGGGTGCGTCTCCAGCACATCGAGGTGGGCCTCGATGGCAGGGCCCGTGAGACAGCGCAGAAGATGCCCCCGCCAGTCGGCGCGCTCGCTGCTCGAGTAGAGCGACTTCTTGGTGTGCAGATGCAACACCACGCGATGTTGGCGGAGTTCGTCGCGGAACCACACCAGCAGCGGGGCGAAGTTGCGACCACGGTTCGGCACGAGTTTCACCACACGCCCGGTGCCCGCGCCCAACACGTCGTCGATGGCGGTGTTGGCGATCTCGACCTGAGCCTCGTCGCACACGCTCACCAACACGGTGGCCAGACCCGCCAGTGGTGCAATCGACTCGAGGAGTTCCTCCAGCAGGTCGGGATAGAACGAGTGGATCATCACGCACACGCCGGTCGACGACATCCGACCCACACGGGGTGCCAGCAAGGGTCCGCGCAACGTGGGTTCGTGCACCACCGGGGCGGTGAGGCCCGTGCCACGGCCTGCCACGAAGTGGGCGAGCGGCGTGTAGGTGTCGAGCGCGGCCGGTTGCTCTGCCACGTACTGCACGGCGTCGAACAGTGGGCCTGGCGACAGGAGGTCTCGCCGACCGCGGCTCGCGTAGTGGACGAACGGATGCACCGCTGTGGCCGCATCAGGATGTCGGGCCACGTACCAGGCAGCATCGAAGAGGCCACTGTCGAGTTCGGGGTGCCGGGCCGCAACGACGTCGGCGGGCACGAGGTGTTCACCGCCCTTGGTGGTGATGCGCCGATGGAAATGGGCCAGCGCCCTCCCCCGCGCCTCCGGGTTCATCGCCTCGTAGCGTGCTGCATCGAACTCGGGCGACGGCCATCGTCCCTCCGCCATCCCGTATCGCCAGTAATGCGTGGCAGGGTCCACGCCCGCTGCGGCAACGTCGGCGTTGTGCTCCGTGTACCACTGGGCATCGAACCACCGCGTCGAACGCAACCACGCCGGCGGCACGTCGAGACGCCGGCCCAGCGAACGCAACAGTCGGGACAGCCGTGCGGGCACGGCTCAGTCGTCCTCGAGGCGTTGCCGGTCGAGCCACCCGAGCAGCACGGCCACGGCGCGAGGATCGTGGCGAAGCCGGTGGCCCGCCCCCACCACGAGACGAAGTTCGGCGCTGCCGTGCGCCTCGGCGAGTTGGCGCGCGTCGGTGGTGGGCACGCTGTCGTCGTCGTCGCCGTGCATCACCAGCAGTGGCCGCGGGGCGAACCGACGAGCCGCGTCCACCGGCCGGAAGCGACGGAACTCGCGACCCCACTCGTCGAAGTTGCGCGGGAACCCGGGAGCCCGGACTGCCCCCACCTCCTTCGCGTGCTGCAGCAGGCGGCGCGGCTGTGCCGCCCAGTCGTCGAAGTCGGCTCGCGGGCTCATCAGCACCGCACCTCTCGCGCGCTGTTCTTGG
>CAZQPJ010000017.1:0-18097 GCA_964595105.1 uncultured Bifidobacterium sp. | reverse complement strand
GCGAGGGTGGCGTGGGCATCGTCAACGAGTTGCTCGTGCAGATGCAGAGCTTCGAGCTGCCCACGTTCGGGCAGCGCATCAGAGGCTCGCTCACCGAGCGCGTCAATCGCTTCCTGCCGGCCGAACGACAGGTGCGCCGACCGCGGTTGCAGAGCGCCAACATCCTCATCATCGCCGCCACCAACCGCGCGGCCGACCTCGACCCGGCCCTGCTGCGTCCCGGTCGTTTCGACCGAACCATTCACTTCGACGTGCCGCCGCGGTCTGACCGAGCGGAGATCGCCCGCTACTACCTCGACCGCAAGCGGCACGAGCCCACCGTCAGCGCAGCCTTCGTGGCCGACCTCACGTCGGGCTACACGCCCGTGCGCATCGAGAAACTCCTCGACGAGGCACTGGTGGTTGCGCTGCGCGACGGCCGCGGTGCCATGACCCCGCACGACATCATCGCCGCGCAGCTCGTGACGGAGGTGGGCATGTCGCACGACGTCGGCTACCACCCCGACGAGCGCCGACGGGTGGCGATCCACGAGGCCGGCCACGCACTGGTGGCCACGCTGGCGGGGCGCGATGTGAAGCTGGCCTCCATTCTCCGGCGGGCGGGGTCGCTCGGCCTCGTGGCGCACGGCGAATTCGAGGAGCGGTACCTCAAGACGCCGGCCGATGCCACCGACCTGATGGCCGTGGCGCTCGCCGGACGCGCCGCCGAGATCCAGGAGTTCGGTGAGGCATCCAGCGGCATCGCGAGCGACCTTGCTGCCGCCACCAACATGGCCGCCCAGCTGGTGGGCATGCTCGGCGCAGGCGGAAGCCTGCTGAGCCTCGAGGCGGCCCACATGCCGGGCGCCGGCAATCTGGTGGCGAAGGTGTTCCACGACGAGAAGGCACGCGAGCGCGCCGACGAGTTCATGAACGCCGCCGCCGACCGCGCCGCCTGCGCAGTGCTCGAGCACCGCCGAGCCCTGATCGCCCTCGCCGACGCGCTGTGCGAGCAGGACGAGCTGAGCGGCGACGACGTGCACGCCATCGTCGCGGCCAACGTGCCCGCATGACCCCATAGCCTCGGAGGCGTGGGCCTCTTCCGCTCCAGGCGACTGCTCCCGCCACTTCCGGCCGAACGCGTGGCCCTGCTGACGATGCGATGGTTCCCGTGGTGGCTCGCGCTCGACCACGACGAGCGGCGCCGGTTGCTCCAGTACACGGGCGAACTGACACGGTCGCTGCGATGGGAGGCGGCGAAGGGCTTCCGCATCACCGATGAGGTGCGCGTCGCGGTGTCGGCTCACGCCTCGCTGCTGGTGCTCGGACTCGACGACGGATTGGCCAACTACGCCGAGGTGTCGTCGGTGATCGTGCATGCCAGCACCATCGTGCGGACCGGGCAGCACCACATCGGCGACGGCCTCTACTCGGACGGTGATGACCCGCTGATCGGCGAGGCGATCCACCGCGGGCCCGTGGTGCTGGCATGGGACGCCGTGGCCGATCAGGCGCTCCGGCCCCAGCGCGGCGAGAACGTGGTGCTGCACGAGTTCGCACACCGACTCGACATGCTCGACGGCATCACCGACGGCACGCCGCCACTCCCCGACGACGCCGCCCTCGCCCGATGGGTCGAGGTGTGCACGGCGTCGCTGGCACGGCTCCGCGGTCACCACGCACCGTCGTGCATCCGCGCCTACGCCACCACGAACCCGGCCGAGTTCTTCGCCGTGGCGACCGAGGTGTTCTTCACCCGACCCGATGCGCTGAAGGAGGAGGACCCGGCGTTGTTCGGCCTGCTCCGCGACTACTACCGCCGCGACCCCTCGACGCAGTGACTCAGCGACGGCCGCCGGGGTTGGGCTTCAGGTGGTCGAAGCGTCCGGCCGGCCGGATGCGCCGATAGGCCTCCACCACCGGCGCCAGTTCCGCCGGGGCCGCGCCGTGCAGGATCACGCTGTCGGCACCGAGGTCGAGTTGGCGCAGCACGGCCGCAGCGCACTGCTCCGGACTGCCGGTGGCGGCGGCGGCCAGCCACTCCTCGGGAATCAGCGTTGCCACGTGCTCGAGTTCGGAAGCCGTCGCCTTCGCGTCGAGCGCGCCCCGGAAGCCGGCCACGAACGGGTCGGCACGGAATCGCTCGAGCACGGCTGGATCCCACCCGTTCGTGCGCACCATGAGGTCGCCGTACGCCTGGAGGTAGGTGGCCATGCGGCCGACGGTCTTCTTCAGCCGCACCTCGTGGGGGAGCCAGTCGCCCACCACCGCGAAGCAACTCCACACGCGTACCGCGGCCGGGTCGCGGCCCGCCTGCTCCGCACTCGTCCGCACGGTGGCAACGCACCGCTGGAGCGTCTCGTCGGTGAAGAAGGTGTGCAGCAGCACCGCATCGAAGGCACGACCGGCGAGGCGGAGGCTCTGCGGGCCGAACGCGCTCATCAGCAGCGGAATCTCGTCGCGGTAGTCGGGATCGAGCACCAGCACCGGCCACGTCCCTGCCGGACCGTCGTGCCCCACCACCATCTCGCCGTTCCAGAGTCGACGCATCAGACCGGCGAAGTCCTCCATCTGGGCCGTGGTGATGCGCGGCATGCCGAAGGCGTCGAACATGCGGTCCATGCCGCGGCCGATTCCCAGGGCGAAGCGCCCGCCCGTAAGCCGGTGCATCGTGGTGGCATAACTGGCGGTGACGATGGGGTGGCGTGTGTTGTGGTTGGTGACACCCGTGGTGATGCCGAGCGATGTGGTGCAGGCGGCCGCCGCGCCCGAGAGCGTCACGGCCTCCTTCATGTTGAACCGTTCGCTGAGGAACACCGACCCGAACCCGAGGGCCTCGCCATCGCGGCATTCGGCGAGGAGATCGGCGGGTGACTTCGGCGCGCCCGGAAGGCCGTAGAAGGCGAGTTCGTTCAGTTGCTCCACGGGCACACCGTAGGGGGCATCGGCACGCAGGGTCGGGTCGGCGTTCGGGGCCACACGCGAGAGCGGCAGCGAGCCTCCCCTCGAGTCTCCCGCTGCCGAGGGAAGGGCACGCTGCCGTCCGTGAGTGCAGTATCGACCACCGCCTCCCGTGAATCGTCACGGGCAGCACCAAAGGGGTCGGACGACCCAGACGGTTAGCCTCGGGCGAATGCCCGACGCCGTGCTGCGACCACTACGCACCCATGACTTCGAGGACCTCTGCTCGCTCACCAACGCGGCGAACCTCCACGATCGCGTGCCACAGGTGTCGACGCTCGACGAGTTCATCGAGGATCTCGACGACGACCACGTGGTGCTCGCCACCGACACGCGGGCCGCAATGGTCGACGGCGACATCGTCGGCTACGTCTACACCTTCCACCTTCCGAGCCCGGCGAAGGAGGAGCGCTGCTACGTGTTCGGTCGGGTTCATCCCGAGCATCGACGACGCGGAATCGGGACCGCGCTGATGCGATGGGGCATCGAGCGCGCCACCGAGCAACTGCGCTCGACAGGGAGCGACCTTCCTGCCTTCGTGCGCACACCGTCGCAGGAGGGCATCGACGACGCGGCTGAGGTGTTCGCCCGACTCGGGCTCAGGCCGGTGCGCTACACCGACGAACTGCTCCGCCCACTCACTGATCTGCCGTCGCCGAGACCCGTCGAGGGAGTACGCGTCGTGGCATGGCCCGACGGTCGCGACGAGGAGATCCGTGTCGAGAAGAACATCTCGTTCCTCGACCACTGGGGCAGCACCCCCACGGCAGCGCACCACTGGCAGCAGATGGTGCGCGGACATGGCGCTCGCCCCGACCTCTCGTTCGTAGCACTCGATCACGACGACCGCGTGGTGGCCCACTGCCTCAACAAACGTTTCGACGCCGACGACGAACTGTTGGGCCGGCGCGACGCGTGGATCGACAATCTCGGCACACTGCCCGAGTGGCGCGGCCGCGGCGTCGCCAGCGCTCTCATCGCTGCGTCGCTGCACGCCTTCGCCGCAGAGGGGCTGACCCACGCATCGATCGGCGTCGACAGCGAGAATCCTTCCGGCGCCGTGCGGCTCTACCGGTCGCTCGGCTTCGAACCGAACCTGAGGGTCGTCACTCACGAGCTCCGGGTCCGCTGAAACCCACCTGCGCCCGCGCGCCTATCGTTCGGGCATGGAGTTCATCACCACACCGCTCGATGCCATCGCCCCGCGGGTGGCGGCTGCCCGCGCCGCCTACGAGCACGGCGCCACCAAGCCCGTCGAGTGGCGGGTCGCCACCCTGAAGCGCATGCGCGAGATGGTGATCGAACGCGAGGAGCGTCTGCTGACCGCCCTCGCCAACGACTTCGGAAAGCCACGTGCCGAGGCATGGCTCACCGAGATCGGCTTCACCATCAGCGACATCGATCACACGCTCGCCAACCTTCCGCTGTGGATGCGACCCGAGAAGGTGGCGACCCCGGTGGCGTTCAAGCCCGGCGTGTCGTACGTGGTCTCGGAGCCCGTTGGTGTCACGTGTGTCATCGCGCCGTGGAACTACCCGGTGCAGTTGCTCCTGGTGCCGATGGTGGCTGCCATCGCCGCCGGCAACGCGGTGGTGAGCAAGCCGAGCGAACTGGCGCCCCACACGGCGGCCGAACTCGTGAGCCTCATCGACGACATGGCTGACCCAGCGGTGGCCGTGGTGCAGGGAGGCGTGGCGGAGACCACCGAACTCCTGGCGCAGCGGTTCGACCACATCCTCTACACCGGGAACAGTCGCGTGGCTCGCATCGTCATGCGCGCCGCGGCCGAGAACCTCACCCCGGTGACGCTCGAACTCGGCGGTAAGAGCCCCGCCTTCGTCAGTCGCCATGCGAACGTCGACGTCGCTGCACGCCGCATCGCATGGGGCAAGTTCGTGAACGCCGGCCAGACCTGCATCGCGCCCGACTACGTGCTGGTGGAGCGCCCGGTGCACGACCAACTCGTGGCTGCGATGGGCGAGCACGTGCGTTCGTTCTACGGCGACGACCCGAAGGCGAGTCCCGACTACACGCGCATCGTCAACGCGCCCCACTTCCACCGACTCGAGAAGTTGCTGCACGACGGCACGGTGGCCTTCGGTGGCGACACCGACGCCGACACCCGGTACATCGCCCCCACCGTGCTCACCGGTATCGGCAAGGACGACCCGGTGATGGCAGAGGAGATCTTCGGGCCGATCCTGCCCGTCATCGCCGTCGACTCGCTCACCGAGGCGGTCGCGTTCGTCAACTCCACCGCCTCCCAGGGCGACAAGCCGCTCGCCCTCTACACGTTCAGCGAGAGCGACGAGGAGAACGACATGGTGCTCGCCAATGTCACCAGTGGCGGCGCCTGTGTGAACGGCACGCTGATGCACATCAGCAATCCCCACCTCCCGTTCGGCGGTGTGGGCGAGAGCGGCATGGGCGCCTACCACGGCAAGTTCGGGTTCGACACGTTCAGTCACCACCGTGCCGTGCACAGTCGGTCCACCCGCATCGACCCAGCCCTCATGTACCCGCCGTACACGGCGAAGAAGGAGAAAGTGCTCCGCAAGGGGATGGGCATGCCCGACCCGCGCGACGTGGTGGCGAAGGCCCGCGGCTTCTTCAGCCGTTGAGCATCATCATCACGTGACGGGCGAGGGCCTCGATGCCGGTTCCCTTCGCAGCACTCACCCACATCACGTCGCCGGGGTCGAGCTCGGCGCCAGCGGCCAGCTGCTTCTTGCGTGTCGCGAGCTTGCTCGGCTTCACCTTGTCGAGCTTCGTTGCCACCACCGTGTGGGGCACACCGTTCGCGCGGAGCCAGTCGAGCATCTGCACGTCGAGCTTCGTCGGCCCGATTTCGCCGTCGACCAACACGAACACCAACTCGAGGCCCTCGCGGCGCAGCAGATAGCCCTCGATCATCTGCTGCCAGCCCGCTTGCTCTCTGCCGGGCACCTTCGCGTAGCCGTAGCCGGGGAGGTCGACCACCGATGCGCCCGACGGGAGCGAGAACATGTTCAGCAGTTGGGTGCGCCCCGGCGTGTTCGACACCTTGGCCAACTGTCGGTGGTTGGCGAGTGCGTTGATGAGTGAACTCTTGCCCACGTTGCTGCGTCCGACGAACGCCACCTCGGCCGGCGTGGCGGGCAGGTCGACGACACGCTTCGCCGAGGTGACGAACTTCAGCGCAAGCGGCATGGGGCCACGGTAGACGGCGAACGGGCCGCCCGACGGTTCAACGGGCGAGGCACTCGTCGAACGTGGCCGTGGTGAACACGTCGAGGTCGCGGGTGATGACACACCCTCCGTATCCGTGGAACTGATCGAGCCACACAAGTCCGTCGAGACCCATCACGTAGAGGGTGGTGGCGTACGCATCGGCATCGGCGAGCGAGGGGCCGACCACCGTCACGCTGGCGAGTTCGGTGACGGGAAGACCGTCGCGCGGGTCGAAGATGTGGGCACCGCGCTCATAACTGCCGGATGTGGCCACGGCGAGCGGCCCCTCGGCGCGCAGCACCATCGCCAACCGCATCGCATCGTCGGGGTGGCGGATGCCGATGCTCCAGGGCTCGTGGTCGTGGTTGCGGCCGCCCAGCACGATGTCGCCTCCTGCATTGAGGCAGAACTGCGTCACACCGTCGTCGGCCAGCATGCGTGCCGCGCGCTGCACGCTCCAGCCCTTCACGTAGCCGCACGGATCGAACCGAGTTCCATTGGGTGACGGCAGGTTCCAGACGTCGAACACACCGTTCGTCTGCACCGACAACACCTCGCAGCGCTCCAGCACCTCCACCACGTCAGCCGACAACTCCTCCGAGTCGGGCCCCACTTCGCCACGGCCGATCCGCGTGACGACGCTCGTCTCCTTGTAGGGGCTGAACACGGCGTCGACCTCGTGGAACCACGTCACGAGTCGTTCAACGAGCGAGCGATCGTGGCTGTCGACCACGTCGATGCTGATGGTGGTACCCATCACCGACTCGACGTGGTGCAGGGCCATGGCTCAGCCCGAGACGCCCGACGCCGCCTTCGCCGCATCGATGGCCGACTGCAGCGACCTGGCGTAGCTGCGCGAGGTGTAGGTGGCACCGGAGATGCCCGAGATGTTGGTGCCCTGGGCCGACAGCGCCTGGTCGATGAGGCGAGGCAGCGCGTACTGGCTGATGCGCAGGCTGCGACGGTCGCCGGCCGGGTACTGGAGGATCTGCACGTCGGCGAGTTGGCCACCGCTGAACACGGCCTGCACCTGCACCACACCGAAACGGTTCTGTGATGCAGCGCCCTGATAGGTGCCATCGGCGATACCCGCCTGCTGGGGAGCAGCCGTCTGGGGCGCCGCCGTGACGGGCGCCGCCTGCTGGGGAGCAGCCGTCTGGGGCGCCGCCGTGACGGGCGCCGCCTGCTGGGGAGCAGCCGTCACGGGCACCACGACGGGCGTCGTGACGACGCTGTTCGAAGCAGGGGCGGTGGCCGGAGTGAGCGTGGCCGACGCCGAGGCAGTGCCCGCAGTGAGCTGCACCGAGTCGGCGGGTGTCTCCGAGTTCGCGAACAGAGCAGCGAGCGCACCGGTGGTGACCACGCTGAGGGCCAACGATGCCGCCTTGGCACCTCGGGCCGGCTTGACCCGCTTGCTGGCCGTACCGATGGGCTTCTGGCCGGGCCGCGATGTCGCACCCACAGCCGCCTTGGCAGCGGCGATCTTCTGCGCCGCAGTGCTCGGGGCGGCGGACGAGGTTGACGCCGCACGAGCGGCCGCTGCGGGGGGAGGCAGCGGCGCGCCCTTGCGGCGGCTCAGCGCCTCGAGGCGCTGAGCGAGCAGCGGATCGATCGGCTTCTGCTGCTTGGGAGTGTTGTTCGACGACATGGGGGTTCCTTGGGGATCAGGCCGACGCAGGGCGGCGGGCCTGGGCGATACCGATGAGACGAATTGCAATGGGGTACACGCACACACCGATCAACAGGGCGAGGATACGTGTGAAGAACGACGAGGCGCTGTCGGAGCCCGATTGATAGGCATGCACCGCGGTCAGCACGATGGCGGGCACGGAGAGCAGGTGCACCATGTGCCAGGCCTTGCGCGGCAACCGCCGACGCACCCGGGCGATCGACGGCAGTACCACGATGGCGAACAGCCAGAACGCGATGACGCCCCAGCCGATACCCCAACTGACGGCACCGCTGGGCAGGAAGAGATTGACGAACCCGATGCCGGTGTCACTGTCGAGGAATGAGGCGAGCATGTGAACGCCCACGAACACCAGCGTCAGGCCGCCGAGCCAGTTGTGCAGCGCGAGCCACCAGTTCGGCTTCTTGCGGTTGCCGGTGTTGCGCGACGAGAAGAAGAGCCCCCACACCAGCGAGGCCACGGCCAGCACGGCAGCAACGATGCCGGTCGACCGGGTCAGGTAGTACCACCAGGAACTCATGGACAGCATCCTGCCCGCCCTTCTCTAGGGGCGAATAGGGGAAAGGTGAGAGTTCCGTGAGAGCAGGTCGATGGCCGCAGCCTCGATCTCTGCCTCGCTGAGGAGCACCAACGTGGCGGCATCGCCCAGCGGCACGAAACTGTCCTTGCTGGCAACCCGCGCCATCGGTCCGACGAACCCCGCATCGACGAGCGTCGCCAGTACACCCTCGGCCACGCCGCCGGAGCGACGGGTCTCGTCGACCACCAACACCCGACCGGTGGCGGTGGCTTCACGAACCATGTCGGCAACGGGGAGTGGGCTCACCCACCGCAGGTCGACAACGCGGGCGCGAACACCCCGCGATTCGAGTCGTCGAGCGACACGCAGTGACATGTGGACGCCGTTGCCGAAGGTGAGGATCGTGAGGTCGCCGCCGTCGCCGTGAGTCCGGGCCGAGCCGATGGGAACGTGCACGGTCGGGTCGGGGACGGCCAGCCACTGCTGGTCACCCGGTTCGTGAAGGTCGGCAGTGTGGTACCGAGCGATCGGTTCCACCATCACGCCCACGGTGCCATCGACCCGCGCCGCTGCGGCCAGCGTGCGCAGCATGCCTGCCGCGTCGTCGGCACGCGCCGGGATGCCCACCACCACCCCAGGGATGTCGCGCAGCACGGTCACCGAGTCGTCGTTGTGGAAATGACCACCGAACCCCTGCTGGTACCCGAGGCCGGCGATGCGCACCACCATGCCGTTGCGGTACTGCCCGTTGGAGAAGAACGACAGCGTCGCGGCCTCACCGCGCAGTTGGTCCTCCGCATTGTGGAGATAGGCGAGGTACTGGATCTCGGCGATCGGCAGGAAGCCACTGATGGCCGCGCCGAGGGCAAGGCCGAGGATCGACGTCTCGTCGAGCAGGGTGTCGAAGACACGTGCCGCGCCAACCTGCCCGAGCAGGCCCTTGGTGACGCCGTACACACCACCCTTCGCTGCCACGTCCTCGCCGAACAGGAGCACGTCGCCGTGCTCGCGCAGCAACTCGGCGAGGGTGCCGTTGATGGCCTGCGCCAACGTCGCCGGTGCGGCGGGCGCAGCCGCCGACGGCGAGGCGAGCACAGCGTCCGCCACGGCCGTCGGGGTGCGCGGCGACAACGGCACCATCACCTCGTCGGCGCTGAGCAACTGGGCGCGCTGCGAGGCCTCTTCCGCAACGGTGTACACCATGTCGCGCAACGCGTCGTGCCGAGCCAACACCTCGTCGACCGATACACCGGCGGCCACCAGTCTCCCCGCCGTTGCCAGGATCGGGTCGAGGGCCGACTCGGCGCGCATCTCCGCCGCCGATCGATACGCGGCCTCCACATCGGTGCCTGCGTGACCGCCGTAGCGCACCGTGCGCAGGTGCAGGAACGCTGGCATCCGACGGCTGCGCACCCACTCGCCCACCTCCCTCGCCACTTCGAGCACTGTGTCGGGATCGGTGCCGTCGACGCGTTCGTAGCGGAGGTGCGGACGGTTGCCGTAGGCCGATTCGATCCAACCGGCGGGCGTGCGAACGCTGATGCCGAGACCGTTGTCCTCACAGAGGAACAGCAATGGGAGCGGAAGGCGTTGGTGCGCGCAGTGCAGTGCGGTGTTCACGGCCCCTGCCGCCACTGAGTGGTTGGCCGAGGCATCGCCGAACGAGCACACCGCCAACGCGTCGGGTTGCCACGGCGACGGCACGCCGAGGCGCTGGGCGCGCCCGATGGCGAACGCCACGCCCACCGCTCGCGGCAGGTGCGAGGCGATGGTGGAGGTCTGCGGAATCACCGCGAGGTCGTGACGGCCGAACACCTTGTGCCGCCCGCCGGCAATGGGTTCGTCGGCCGCCGCCACCACACCGGCGAGGATGTCGCGCACGCCGTCGACACCGGCCCGTGCCAGGTAGAAACCACCGCTGCGGTAGTGCAGCAGTGCCGGGTCGTCGGGCCGCAAGGCCATGGCCACCGCGGCGTTGCTCTCATGACCCGACGAGCCGATGGTGTAGTAGCCCTTGCCCTTCGATCGAAGCCAACGCGCCGCGAGGTCGGCGTGCCGACTCGCCGTCTGCGCGTCGAACAGGCGCCACAGGTCGCTCGTGCCGGTCCGCGGCGCTGCACCCACGACACCGTGCCGAAGTGCATCGATGGCCTCGACCAGTTGCTGTTCGAGCGGGGGACGTTCGGGGGTCGGCACGAAGATGAAGTGTGGCAGAGCGGGTACGACAACTCACACGTCGATGCGGTACCGCACCACCAACGGATCGGTGCTCGGCTGCACCACGGCTCGGTAGCGGTTCACAAGTGCCCGCATGCCGAGGTTCTCGCGGAGCACGTCGGCGATGATGCGGTTCACGCCGCGCCGGCGGGCCAGCACGAGGAGGTGGTCCATCAGCCTGCTGCCCACGCTCATGCCCTGATAGGCATCGATGACGGTCACCGACAGCTCGGGCGGGCCCTCGTCGCTGCCCATCCAGCGCGCCACTCCGACAGGTTTGCCCTCCGGATGGTCGGCCAGCACCGCAGCGGCGTCGAACGCCACCACGGCGGCGTTGCGCCATCCGTCGACATCAGCGAGACGGGCACGAAGGTTCGGCGGCACCTCGCGCACGGCAGTGAAGAACCGCAGGTGTCGCGATTCGGGCGACAACTCGCTGAACCCTTCGTCGAAGTACCGGTCGAAGTCGCCGGGCACTGCCTCGCGGGTGACGATGGCGGGAATGTGGTCGATACAGCAATGATGCCGCAGGCCGCCACCGGCGGCGCTGCGGCATCTGCCACACCGAACTCAGGCGGAGGGCGTGTCGCCGCTGCCGTCGATCTGGTCGAGGAGGCCCTTGGCCATCTCGGCGCCCTTGGCGACCTGCCCGTCGATCTCGTCGGGTGTCTTGCTCTGCACCACCTCGACGGCCTTGTCGATGCCGTCCTTGATGGCCTTCTTGTTGCCACCGATGAGGCCCTTCAGCGTGTCCAGGAGTCCCATGTCATTTCCTTCCCCCGAGCTGCAGCCGGTTGCCGCAACCTCTGGCGCAAAACCTTGCACATCCGACAGTGTCGCGCCAGAGGCACTTCACTGCCGGATGTGCAAGGCCGCGGGGGTCCTACGGGCCGGGAGTACCCACGCAGGACCGGGTGTCGAGGGCCTTGATGGGGCACTTCGAGTCGCTCACGACCCGGATGATGCCCCACATGCCACCCTCGGCGAAGGGACGACGGATGTCGCCGAACCAGTAGTCACGGGTCTGGTGCAGACGACCGCCGGCACCACCGATGACATGGACGTCGATGCCCTGGAACGGTGACACCGCCTGCTCCGCCACTTCCTCGGAGCGAGGCATGTAGGCGTCACGGGTCCAGCTCATGCCACCCGCCTGGAACACGTGCGGCTGCTCCGAACCCGGGGCCACCATCACGTGGATGCGCAGCGGGTCGCCGGCATAGGCCGTGATGATGTTCGTCGTGGGATCGCCCGCCCAGTTGTCGGTGCGCTTGCCGCCGTTGCGGTAGTTCACCGTGGGCAGACCCGACACATCCTTCGGGTAGGGCATGAAGTCGGCACCGATCTGGGGATCGTTGTCGGCCAGGATCAGCGACGCGTCGCGGTAGCTGTAGGCCCCGAGGTGCACGTCGACCGTGGCACCCGTGGTGACCTTGGCACCCGTCTTGGGATCGCTGAACCACGCACCCTTCTCCGACACCACGATGGCGCCGTAGAGGCCCTTCTTGGCCGAGTCGTCGATGCCGAAGTCGCTGAACAGCGCGGCCTCGATCGAGACCTTGTCGGCCCAGAGGATGTAGTGACGGCTCTGGCCGGGGGCCACCGTCTGCTCCGGGGTGAAGCCCACGTTGACACCGCTCGACTTCGACGACTTGGCGATCTCGCCCACGTCGAAGCTCGCCCTCGGCTGAGTGCTGTCGTTGCGGAAGGTGACGTCGATGCAGTCACCCTCGTTCACGTGCAGCACCAGAGGCTCGGCGACGCCGCTGGCCTTCACCTTCGCCACATCGGCCGTGTTGACGTAGGCCAACTTCACGTCGGTCGTCACACCTGCTGCCGGCTTGGCGTCGACGACGCTGACGGCAAAGGTCTTGCGGGCGGCGAACGCTGCTGCCGGGCACACCGAGTTGCCGGCGTCGGGCAGAGCGGGCGGGCGCAGGCCGGTGACCTTCGGCTCCACGTACACCCCGGCAGGCGCCGGGTTGTTGTTGAGCGGCTTCAGGGCAGTGGAGCCAGCGGGCAGCACCCGCATGATGCCCCAGGCACCCTGACGGAACCGGCGGGCTACGCCGTTGTGGTACAGGTAGTCACCGGGTTGCTTCGAGGGGCCGCCGGCACCGCCGTCGAGCACCAGCGTGTAGCGCTCCGACACACCGGCAGCCAGTGCATCGGTCACCCTCGTCCACACGTTCCCGTTGGCCGGGTTGGTGGCACGCTTCTCCACGTAGAACCGGTGGCCGTCGAGACGGAGGCTGTCGATGGTGGGGCCCACGTGGATGGCCCTGATCACCACGCTGTCGCCCGGGTAGGCCTTCAGTAGCGGTGTGGTGGGGTCACCCCAGGTGTACGAGCTGAACCTGGTCGACACGTCCGTGTTGCGGTCCGAGAACGGCTCGGCATGCAGGTTGATGGTCGAGTCGGTCACCGGGTTGTCGTCGAGCGTCCAGAGCACCATCTCGCGGAAGTCGCCGTTCACCAGACCCGGTGCCAGCGGCTTCGAGATCGAGCCGTCGGGCATCACCTGCGGGTTGTAGTGGATGTCGGCGATGGTGCCCGAGCGCAGCGGCAGACCGGTCGCCGGGTCGGTGTAGGTGGAACCGCGGGGCTCGATCACCAGCTGGCCCACGCCGCCGTGGCCCCAACCGTGGATGCCGTCGACGTGGTCGTGCCAGAAGATGTTGTCGAGCAGCGCATCGGCGTACCAGCGATAGCGGATGAACTCGGTGCCGGCACCTTCACCGACGGCGTGCGGGAAGCGCAGCGCGTGGTTGAGGGTGATGGTGCCAGCGACCGCGTCAACCGACACGATGGTGGCGGTTTCGATCTGCTCGGTGCCGAGACCGATGCCGAAGGCGACACCGGGGCGGTACACCGGCCGCACGTTGCCCACCCGGATCACACGGTCGCCACGAACGGTGGCGGCGGTGAGCTTGGTGTCGTCGGTGGTGTACGGACGAATGGCGTGCTCGAAGTTGTAGCCGGCCGAGGTGCCGTCCGAGCCCTGGGGGTCGAACTGCACGTGGTGGATGTGCATCTCCACCTTGGCGAAGTTGCCGAACACGGTCGCATCGCTCTCCTCGGAGGTGAGGGTGATGGCCATGCAGTCGCCGACGTTGGCGCGCAGGGCGAGCGGCTCGATCTTCTTCGTGCCGTTCTGCAGGGCGGCCTTGTCGGCGGCGAGGCTGAACACCATGCCGAGCGGGTCGGACTTGCGCTTCGTCACCGGCACGTTCACGCCGATGGCAACCACGTTGAAGTTCTTCACCGGGGCGTCGGCCGGGCACAGGCCGTCCTTGCGGGCGGTCCAGGGCTGCGGCGTGGTGTCCTGCGCCAGCGGCAACTGGTCGGCCGTCTCGCCCAGGTACGGAGCACCGGAGTGCTCGTTCGCCGTGAACGGAGGACGACGCAGCGAGTGAGGCCGCAGCAACGGGTACGCCGGGCGGCCCGTGAGCGGGTTGAAGAGGAGCGCCGGTCGATCACCGGTGAACTTGTCGACCTTCAATGAACCGGGGTGGCCGGGCACTCCCTCCTCGAAGTCCGGCGGGATTGCCGAGTTCTGCTCGGGCTCGCCGAGGTAGAGGGGGTGGGTCGGGTCGGTGTTGTCGACGGTCCAGTCCCACACGGTGGCGTCCTGGTCGCCGATGGCCACACCCTGGGCGGGCAGCTGCGGGCGGATCCAGCCGTCGAGGTTGTCGGCGGTCACCACCACGCCGTTGGGCATGATGTCGCCGATGAGCTCGGCGGAGGTGACGGCCTTGGGCATCGGGGTGCGGTCGGGCAGCGGGGCCACATCGGGCTGCAACGTGTCGTACACACGCCACATGCCCCACATGCCGGCGGGGTAGTGCTCGGCGATGTGGCAGTGGAACAGGAAGTCACCCGCGCCCTGCTGGGCGCCGCCGGCGCCGTTCTCGATCTCGGCGTTGAACGACTCACCGGGGCCGGTGGCGTAGGCGTCGAGGCGATCCGAGGCCGACTGCTCCACCGGGGTCTTGGCGAGGCCGGTCACGGCGTAGTTGTTGGTGGGGTCACCTTCGGGGTTCATGCGCCAGCGGTCACCACCGCCGTGGAGGTGGTACACGTGGAACACCTCGGCACCGGCGTGCACGATGCGGAACTTCGTGGGGTCGCCCACGTAGCCCTTCGGGATGACGGTGGCCGGGTCGCCGAACATCGACGACGAGTACGAGTGAGCCTTCTCGTGATGGTTGATCGCGAGACGGTTCATGAAGGGCTCGCTGCGGTAGTTGAAGCCACGGCCGCCGGGGCGGTAGGCCTCGGTGATCGGGTCGACCTGGGGCAGCTTGTTGTTGTTCTTGTCGTACACCGACTCGGTCTCGTTGCCGATCTCGTGGAGGATCTGCACGTTCTCGCGGAACGACGGGGCGTTCGGCGGCACGATCATGGCGGCCCAACCCGACTCGAGCGGGCGGGCGTCGACCTGCGAGAGCCACAGCGAACCGGTCGGCTCCACCGACAGCACGCCGAACAGACCGTGGTCGACCAGCGAGCGGTGACCGGGGCCCGAGTGGAGGTAGTGCGAGCCCTCGAGCGCAGGGTCGGCGGGCACGTAGAAACGGAACATGCGTTGGCCGCCCACGGCGACCTCGCTCGACACGTTGCGGCCGACGTTGTCGCCCGACAGCTCCGACGGCAGACCGTCGATCGAGACGCCGATCGAGCCAGCCGAGAGGCTGTTGTGGAGCGTGATCTCCACGCAGTCACCCTCGTTGGCGCGAACGACCAGCGGCTGGATGGGATCCTCACCGAGACCGGGGGTCACGATGCGCGACTGCTCCTGAGCCCGGATGGCGGGAATCTGGCTCGTGAGCGCGTACATCGTGCCGGCGGGGTCGTGGTCGCCGTAGCGGTTCAGCGGGATGTCGACGTTGATGGCGGTCACGTCGTAGCGACGCGTCGCCGCGACGTTGGCCGGGCACACGCTGCTGGCGGCACCTGCGGGTGCCGACGCAACGGCCACCAGGCCGGCGCTGCCGATCGCCACGGTGAGGGCCGAATAGCCGACACGAGGAGCCCACACCTTCGCACCACGCGTGACGGAGTCCTTCGACACCGCCATCAGGCGGGCAAGGGCGAGTGCCATGGGAATGTCGACCACGAGTTCGAGCAGCATCATCACCGGGGTGCTGTGCACCGGGCCCGAGCCCGAGTGATGTGCGTGGCCGAACAGGCCGGCATGGAACGGAACGCCCAGTGCGAGAGCGAACGAGGTGGCGATGGCCGGGGCCAGCACCCGCGAACGGGGCACGAACACCCTGGCGGCCAGCACGGCCATCAGGATGAGCGGCACCGAGAGGGTGGCGTCGCGAAGGAAGTGCGGCGCGAACGCGATGTCGCTCGCCTCCCTGATACCTGCCCTCCAGTGGAGGGTGTGGGTCCACAGACCCACTCCATAGGCAAGTACGGCCGAGAGGGCCAGTACCGACCTATCGAGGACAGCACGTGCTGCCCGTGTTGAGTTCCCGCTCATGATGGTCGCTTTCCTTGATGTGGCTGAGGTGGCCGGGGTGGTGGGGGGTTGGTTGGGGAGTGACGTCGACATGGCTCAGTGACCGCTGTGGGCGTCGACGGGGGCGACAGAGCAGCCGCCCTCGACCGGGAGGGGAATGCCGCTACCGCTCTGCACTTGGCAGCCGACATCACCGAGGGAGATCAGCAACGGCTTCTGCGTCGCCGGATCGATGAACTGCACCGTGAAGGGGCGGGCCTCCGTGGTGGTGACGAAATCGAGGAGCATGTCGATGGCCGCGTTCGGCTGGAGCTCGCCGGGCACCTTCGGAGCACGTGTCTGCTCGATGAGGTTGCCCTCGGCGTCGAGCAGCTGGAACTGCGCCGGCGAGTAGGGCAGCGGCTCGCTCGACGTGTTCGTGATGGTGACGCCCATCTCGATGTCGATGGTGCCGGCCTGCACCAGGCCGGGCACACCGTGGGCGCCGGTGATGTCCTTGTCGGACAGGCCGCTGATGGCGAGGGCGTGCTGCACGGCGATGAAGCCGAACGAGGTGGGCACGTCGTCGGCGATGCCGGGGGCCGGCAGCGCTCGCTTCACGGGAAGCGGGTCGGCTCCGTCGGCCATGCGGAACGCGAAGAACAGCCCCGAGAGGCAGGTGAGAATCAGCAGGACGGCGAGCGCGAGGGTGAGTCCGGAGGCGCGTCGACGGTGGTTGGAGAGGGCAGCAAGATGGGCCATGACGGCCATCGTCGGAACGCCGCCTCCCGAAAACCTTTGAAAAACCTTTGGAACTGCTCGAAACGCTCAGATTAGGCAGGAGATAGGTCGTACTACCTACGACCTACACGGTGTTTCCCGCCACTCTTCGCGCTGTACGACCTCTCGAGGAGGTGGTTGTGTCGAGAAACGGCTGCTCACCACGCTCCGCATCAGCCGCGAACGCGGGTGCCTGTCTTCTCATCCCAGTGCAGCGGCGTGGGCATCGCGTCCATGGGGGCCTCCGGCCGATCGCCCGGCGACTCACCGTGCGGCCAGTCGCGAGGGCACACGGCCACGTAGCTGGCGAGCCCGCCCGTGCCCCCCTTGAAGCGGGGAAACCCGATGGTGAGCAGCGCACCGGTCTGGGGAACGAGGTCGAGATTGGCAACGCCCTCGGCCTGGAGGTACCCGTTGTTCATCAGCCACGATTCGCCCTCGAGCGTGGGAGTGGAGTCGGTGTCGAGCGGCTCATGGCCATGGAACAGGATGGAACGCTCGAGGTGCAGGAACTTCAGCGCATCGAGCGACACCCCGGGGAACGGTGTGCGGGTGACGTGGGCACGATCGTTCCAGCCCTTGTACCAGTCGCTGCGCACCATCACCACCGACCCGGCGGGAACCCGGCCGTGCTGCTGCTCCCATGCACGAACGTCGTCCACCGTGAGCGCGTACCCGAAGTCGTTCGCAACCTGGTCGACGATGGAGATCACCACCAGTTTGCGCAGTGCGATCGACACCGGCAGTTCGTCGATGGCCGGGTAATTGGGGTTCCAGTGGGCAGGCGGATCGAGTTGGGTGCCGTACTGGTCGGTGGAGAGCACGTAGCGAGTGGCCTCGAACCCGTCGGCTTCGTAGGTGTACGGCTGGCCGACCGGCTTCACCTTGTCGTTGCCGCTCACGGCAGGCTCGAAGTGAACGTGGGCCGCGTCGAACCCGTACCAGATGGGCGTGGAGGGTTCGAGCACATGGCTGAGCGAGACGTACTTGGCCGTGGCCAACATCGAGTCGTAGGTGCCCCACAGGCCACCGGTGGCGTTGGCGCCCGCTGCGTCGTCGCCGCAGGCAACAAGGCCGGCGCCCACCGCCACACCGGCGGCGGCACTCAGCATGCCGCGCACCACGTCGCGGCGGGGAAGTCGATCGAAGGACGTCATGCGGGCGACGCTAGCCACGGGGCCTCCGGCCGCACCGGACCCACAACGCACGAAGCGGCCCCTGAGGGCCGCTTCACACGTGGTCGAGACCGGCGTCGATCCGGTGACCCTACGCTTTTCAGGCGTATGCTCTG
>CAZQPJ010000016.1:0-18386 GCA_964595105.1 uncultured Bifidobacterium sp. | reverse complement strand
TCGGCCGCCCACACGCCGGGCATCACCTGCTGCGGGCCAGCGGGAGTCTCGGCGGGCGCCGACCCACCGGAGGGAAGGCCGAGGAGACGACGTGCCACCGCCTGGAGGCGGGCGTTGTCGTAGTGCTCGGGGCCGTTGTGGGTGGCCACGGTGCCGTTGACGTACGTGGTGAAGCGGCTGGGGATCGCCTGGACACCGCACCGAGCACCAGCGAGTGCCCCGGCCACACAGGCGACGGTGTCGGTATCGCCCCCGATGTCGATGGCAGCCGTCACTGCACCGTGGAACGTGGGATGGTGGCGCACGGCCCACACCGCCTGCGCCAGGCAACCCCACACCGAGCCGTTTCCGGGCTCGGTGTGGTCGGCACGGTCGGGATGCCACTCGGGCGAGAGCATCGTGGCGAAGCGGCCGACGACGTCGGCGGGAACGTGTGCGAGCACGTCGTCGAGTTCGGCGATCGGGTCGGCACCGAGAATGGTGCGGCGCACCACTTCCGCCAACACGGCAGCACCCCAACCCGCCGCAGGATCGTGGTGGGTGAGGGCTGATTGGGCGACCGCGGCCGCCATGGTGCGTTCGGTGGCGTCGGCGGGGTCGGTGCAGACGAACGCCAGTGCGATGGGCCACACGCGCATCAGGGCGCCGTTGCCGGCGCTGCGGCCGAGGGCGTCGTGGGCCTCGGCCGCAGCGTTCCGGTGATCGACGGAGCTGAGTGCTGCGCGGGTGATGATGCCCACGTCGGCGGCCGTGGCCGCCCATGCCCGCCAGCGCTGCCAGACGTCGGCTGCGTCGAGTGCGCCAGCGGCGCAGAGGGACTCGGCGAGGCACAGGGCCATCTGCGTGTCGTCGGTGAACTCGCCGGGCTTCCAGTGGAAGCCGCCCCCACCACACATCTCGCCGGCGCCCCCGAGGACGGGCTGCGGGAACCGGTCCGAGTACTGGCCGCGAGGCCCGAATTCGAATGGTGCGCCGAGTGCGTCGCCGATGGCTGCACCCAACGCGGCGCCGACGGCGCGGTCGACCTGGGCTCGGATGGGGGTGTGGGTTTGTTCGATGGGAGTGGGATGGTTCATGTCTGCCTCCTCTGCAGTCGTGCGGTCGGTGACGGTTCGTGAGATGCAACGCGCGCCGGTGGCGCACGCGTGACACGCCGTTACGTCGACTGCAGTTGTGCGGTGCGCCCGGCGCTGCCGTGGAGGCGAATTCGGTCGCGCACCCGGTTCACACGGCGGCTCACCGTTTCGCGCCGCTGACCGCAGGCAGCGGCGACGTCGGCCACGGAGTGCTCGTACCCGTCGACCGCCAGCACCTCGCGGAGCTCGTTGGCAGGAATCGAGTGCGTGTAGACGCGGTACTGGTTGAGTGCGTCGAGCCGGCTGACGGTGTCGGTCTCGAACTCGCTGCCGTGGTCGGGCACGAGCGTCCAACCGGAGTCGGAGCCCTCGCCGATGGTGGCGTCACCGGGCAGCCACGACCGCCCGAGCACCTTGTCGCCCTCGACGGTGACCCGCAGGCGGACACCCTCGCAGCGCTGGACGCGCTCGGCGCGGTCGAACGAGAAACCGGCGTTGCGGGCGCAGGCCCGGGCGTAGTCCTCCGGGTAGGGGTACCGGCTCATGATGGTGCCGCCTGCCTCGAGGACCTTCACTGCAACCGTGCCGGCGATGTCGAACGCATCGCGGCCGCCGCGGGCGACCCCTGCGATGCGGGCGACCTCGTGATACACGGCCAGGGTGTAGGCCTGCATCGGGTCGGTGGTGATGGTGGCGGTAGGCATGGGGCGGCTCCTCGTGGTGGGTTGATTCGGGACAGCGGTGGAGGTGGTGTTGAGCGGAGGCTCCTCTCGTGATGTGTGCAACGGACGCAGTATGACCAGGGGGTGTGACAGGGAAACCCGACGGCCTCAGGCCGACGGGGTTCCCGATTCGTCGTCGGGGTCGGCGGTGAAGTCGGCCCGGCGGCCCTTCTGGGTGGAACGTGCCCGGGAGTAGTTGCGCTTGGCGTCGGCGGCGCTCCACATCCGACTGTCGAGGCGGTCGGCATCCATCTGGAGTTCGTTCATCACGGCGTCATCACCCAGCACCGACAACATCGCGGCGCTCGACCGCAGCAGGAGGGCGGCGTCGTCGAAACGGCCGCGTTCGGCGGCGTCGCGGGCTTCCCGGCGGTTGCGGGCCACCTCGAGGCGCAGCACCTCCTCGTGCACCGCCGGGTCGGCACCGAGGTCGACCTCGCCCACCTGTCCGGCAGTGATGCGGACCGGCACGGTGACGCTGTGCATCTCGATGCCGCCGATCGTCGACGCCCACTTGATGACGAACGTCGCGATGTCGACCTGGCCGGCCGCACTGATGGGCCGCAGGTTGAACTTCGCCACCACTCGGCGGCGTTCTCCACCCACGGCGTCGCCCAGGGTGACCATCGCTCCGTCGGGCACATCGGTGATGGGGAACTCGTTCAGCACGGCGGCGACGGCAACCACCGACGTGGGACGCACCTCCACCGACAGGTTCTGGGCCACCACGGCGGCGAGCCCGCCGAACTCCTGGCTGAACACTGCACGGGCCTGGTCGGGGCCGTCGCACCAGTAGTCGTTGCCGCCGCCGGCGTCGGCGAGTGCGCCGAGCAGGGTCTCGTCGTAGCCATCGTCGAAGCCGATGCACGACGTGGTGATGTTCTGGCGCGTGCCGCCGAGGGTCATGCTCACCAAGCCGTCACGATCGACGATGCCGCAGTTCGCGTGCCCGTCGGTGAGCACCACGATGCGCTTCACCGCCTCGGGGCGACTGTCGGCGATGAGGATCTCGAGCGCCTTCAACCAGCCGCCCGACATGTTGGTGGAGCCGCCGGAGTGGATGCGATCGATGACGCGGGCGGCCTCGGCGGCGTCGTGCCGGGCGAGGGGCAACACCATCTTCACCTTGTCGTCGAACGTGACCACCGCGATGCGGTCGTCGGCGCCGGCCTGGCCGATCACCTCGGCAGTGGCCCGCTTCACCGCCTCGAGCGGGGCACCGGACATCGAGCCCGACCGGTCGAGCACCACCACGACGTCGATCGGCGCACGCTCGAGCGGCGGCGCCGGCGGCGCCTGGATGTCGAGCATCACATGGACGGTCTGGTCGTCGTTGACGTGGACGAGGGTGCGATCGAGGCGGATGTTGGGCTGCATGGGTGTCTCCTTGTTTCGTGGGGGCACTCATGCAACGCACACGACTCGGTGTCGCGTGACGTGTCGATCTACACCGAAAAGTTCGGGGTGGCAGGTGGCGGCGGCGTCAGAGGAGACGGCCGGTGCGGGGCTCGAACCCGTCGTCGAGGAGCGGCCTCAGCCGCTGCCAGTGCCGCTCGCCGCCGTAGAGCGGGGTCGACTCATCGCCCTCGAAACGGCTCACCGCGTCGCTGAGTTGGGTGAGCACCAGATAGCGAGCGCACGGCGCGTCGCGCTCGGCAATGGCCTCGGCCAACTCGGCGAGCTCCGCCCAGCGTGGTGTGCCCTCGTCGGGCATCGACAGGTTGAGAATCCGGTCGACCGGCTCGCGCAGGCGCTCCACCACCTCGTGGGCCATGGGGTTCCCGCACGCCCTGTCGACGGCGACACGGAAGGCCCGTCGCCAGCGCAGTGACGCCGCGAGTTCGCCTTCACGCTCGGCGCACAGTCCGCTGCTGACGCACTGCTCGATGCGCTCGAGGTCGGCGGCCGTGTGGTGAAGTGCGGCGTTCTTCACGATCCAGCCCTCGAGCCCCATGCGCAACTCCTGCAGGGGCCGAAGCCGCGAGCTGTCGACCAGGGTGGCGCATGCGCCGCGGCGGGGCAATACCTCCACCAGCGTCGTGTTCTCCAGCGTGCGGATCGCCTCGCGCACCGGGTTGCGTGACACGCCCAGCTGCTCGGCGAGCCTGGCTTCCACCAGTCGCTGGCCGGGTTCGATCGATCCGGTCATGATCATCGACCGGATCTCGTTGGTGACCACCTCGCGCAACGATTGATGATCGAGTCCCGGTCCCATCGCCGCCACACTACGCGGAATCAGGAGCGCTGGTTACCGATGGGTAGTTTTCTCGGCGCCGGTGGTGTTCGGGCAAGGGTGTTACCGGCTCATTCGCACGCAGGTGCCAGCGCTCCGATGAAGTCGGGCGGCAGCGGCGGCGGGTAGAGCACCGTCTGCACGAGTTCGCGCACGTGCGCCGCGTCCCAGTGCGACGGCTGGAGCACCGGCGGGGTGAGTTGCAGCGTGCGCGCCACCAGGATGCCGCCCGCCTTCGCGAAGCGATCGACCACCACGGCCAGTTCACCGAGTTTCTCGCGCGGGATGTCGGTGCGCACCGACATCCCGAACGCGTCGACGAGGCTGCCGAGGCCGGTGGCCAACGCCTGCGGGGTGGCGGACGTGGCGATGGCGCTCAGCACGCAGCGCTGGCGCTGCATGCGCCAGTAGTCGCTGTCGGCTTCGCGGCTGCGCGCATAGGCGAGCGCCAACGTGCCGTCGAGGTGCTGCGGACCCTTCTCGATGTATTCGGGCACCGGGTGCTTCGAACCCGGGGGGTTGCCCGGTGTGGGCACTCGTTTCGGCACGTTGATGTCGATGCCGCCCACCGCATCGACCACGTTCACGAAGCCCGCCATGTCGACGAGGATGTAGTACTGGATCGGGATGCCCAGCAGTTGCGCGATGCCCAACTTCACCGCCTGTGCGCCGGCGTCGTCGCCGCCACCGGCGATGTCGCGGTGGGTGTCGGCGAACGGGTAGACGGCGTTGGCGAGATCGTCGAAGCCGTTCGGAAAGCGTTGTGCCAACGGAGTGCCCGGTGGGAACGGGAGGTGCTTCAGGTTGCGGGGCACGGAGATGAGCGCAGTGTCGCCGTTCTCGGGGTTGATCGACACGAGCACCATCGAGTCGGTCCGCAGGTTCCAGCGGCCTCGCCCGGCGTCGCCGCCCAGTAGCAACACGTTCAGCCGCTCGGTGCCGGCGAACGGTGCGACGGTGGTGGAGGTGGACGTGGTCGACGAGGTGGATGAGGTCGACGTGGTGCTGCTGGCGGCGGCCGTGGTGGGGGGCGGCACGGTCGACGACGTGGTGGTGGTGTTCACGGCGCCGGGCTCGGCGGTGACGGGCTTGTTCGACCCGAAGACCTTCTCCACCACTCGGTCGGTGGTGTACACGTACTTGGCTGCCACCACCATCGGCGTGGCGCCCACCACGGTGATGGCCACTGCCAACGTCGCTGCCGTGGCCAACGCCACCCTGCCGCGTCGGGGTCGCGCCAGCCACGCCACGTCGAACGCCGCCCACACGCGGGTGGCCGCCATCAGCAACAACGACACGGCCATGGCGATGAACAACGCACGGTCGGACACGACATCGGCGAGGTCGGCCTTGGTGCCCACCGGTGCCAGCACCAGAAGGAGACCGAGGGTCGACAGGAGGCCGAGCACGGCCATCACGGTCACCTTCGGCCGCCGCAGCGAGTCACCGATGGCGAGGTGACCGGCGCCGGGCAGCACCATCGAGCACAGCACCGCGTACGCGCTGATGAGGATGCCGCGGGAACGGCGGCGCTGTGCCGGCATGCAGAGAGTCTGCCGTATCAGCGACTGGCGGGTGCAGTCGCCCTCACGCGCACGGCGATGCCAGTCATGTGCGCCTGGCTCGAGAGCGGCTCGAAGCTGCCGGGGCCGATGGGCAACAGCGCGTTCGGGTTGGCACCCGGTGATGCCGCGGCCACCCGCAGACGTGGGCTGGCGCGATGCCCCCATCCGTGCACCATCGACACGACACCGGGCATGAGGTCGGAGTCGGCCTCCACCGTGGTGTGCACCGTGCCGTGGGCGCTGGCCACTTCGACCTCTGCCCCGTCGTGCAGGGCGAGGCGCTCCACGTCGGCGGGGTGCATGCCGAGCGGGTTGGAGGTGCGGCCGTTGCGCTTCATGCGCTCGAGGTTGGCGAGCCATGAGTTGTGCATCCATGCGTCGCGCTTGTGGATGAGCAGCAGGGGACGCTCAGGGTCGGCGGCCTGGATGTGTGCCTCGTCGAACAGGGCATGGCATCGGTCGATGGCATCGGCGAACACCGGTGGGCAGCAGTCGACCCTGCCATCGATGGTGTGCACCTGCTGGTCGAAGAACGCGCCGGGTTCCGGTGCGGGCAGCAGTCGTGGTACATGGTCGGCCTGCAGTTGGCCGAGTTCCACACCGCTGCCGCGCTCGAGCATGTGGCGCCACTTCGCCCACGGGTCGGGCTCGGCTCCGTCTTCAAGGTCATCGAACAGCGAGGGCTTGCCCATGTGCCGCAGGAGCTGGTGAGCGATCCACCACTCCGGTCGCCGGTCGGCCTTGGGTGCGACCACCGCCGGCGTGTACTGCGCGAACGGTTGCGCACTGGTGCCGATGTTGACGATGTTGAGGTCGTCACGCTCGTACATGTCGGTGCTGGGCAGCACCACGTGTGCGTACTCCGCGGTGGCGCTCGGGTAGATGTCGATCACCACCAGCAGTTCGAGGTGTTCGAACGCCTTCCGCAGGCGGTCTTCTCCGGCGATCGACAGCAGCGGATTGCCCGCCACCACCACGAGGGCGCGCACCGGGTTGTCGCTGTCGAGGATCGACTGCGACATGAGGGTGCCCGGCAATGCTCCGCGGCGCAGACGCCCGAACTCGGTGTCGACGTACATCTGCTCCGGCACCGCGGCGCCGGACCGAGCGTTGGGGTAGAAGCCGTCGCTCTTCAGGTTGCCGCCGGTCACGTCGAGCCGCCCGGTCACGAACGACAGCATGTGGACCAGCCAGTACGCCAGCGTGCCCTGGCGACCCATGTTGATGCCGGTGCTGCCGTGCACCGATGCACGCGGCGTGGTGACCCATGCCTGCGCGAGTTCGTGCACCACCTCGGCGTCGACGCCCGTGACGGCTGAGGTGAGCGCGGCGGGGTAGCGGGCGATGAAGCGGCGGAGGTCATCGACGTGTGAGCCGTGACGGTTCACCACGGCCGCATCGAACCCACCGAGCATGTCGATCTCGTGCAGCAACGAGGCGAGGAACCACACGTCGGTGTCGGGCCGGATGAGCACCGTGTCGCCCACCCCGCGGTCGGGCGTCTCGATGCGACGCGGGTTCACGAACACGAAGCGGGCGCCGCGCGCGGCCGCACGCTTCATCTCGCCGAGCACGTTGGCGATGCTGAAGAACGACGCCTGCGATGCGCGCGGGTTCTCGCCCAGCACGATGCACAGGTCGGTGTTCGCGATGTCGGGAATGGGGTGCACGTTGCTGCTGCCGAACACGGCCTCGCTGGCGACGAACTTGTTCGCGCAGTCCTGGGTGCCGCTGGAGAATGTGCGCCGCACACCGAGCGTGCGCAGCAGCGTGCCCACGTGCAACTGGCCGAGCGCGTTGAAGGCGATGGGGTTGCCCACGTAGGCGGCAACGGCGTCGATGCCGTGCGTGTCGATGATGGCGCGGAGACGCGTTGCGGTGTGGCCCAGTGCGGTCGGCCAATCGGTGGTGCGCCACGTGCCGTCGGCGTCGCGCAGCATCGGATGGTCGAGCCGGTCGGGGTCGTGGTGCAGGTCGACTGCGGCGAGACCCTTGTGACAGGCGAAGCCCTTGGTGACCGGATGGTCGCGGTCGGGTGTCAGCTTCGTGAGGCGGCCCTGGTCGACATGGGCCACCACCCCGCAACTCGGCTCGCAGATGCGGCAGAACGTGCGCACGGTGTCCATGCCCGTGTTCTACACCTGCGTCGAGCGTCCGAGATCACCAGACCGTCACTGGGTGCTGAGGCTGGCACGGAACTCGCCTTCGCGCACCAGCTCGATCAGTTCCGGCGTGGGTGTGTCGAGACGCTCGAGCGTGACCGTGTCGATGCGCGCCGTGCACGGGAACTGGTGTGGGTACGGGCCCACCGGGGTGCCGGTGTCGACCCCCACGTCGAAGGTTTCGCCGCTCATCGAGAACACCAGCGGCACCGTCTGTTCGATGCGTCCCGCCGCCACGGGTTGCTGGTCGACGGTGAGCACCACCTCGCCTCCCGCGCCGAAGCCACCGTCGTAGAGGAAGTGCACCACCAGCTCGTGGCGGCCCACCCCGAGAGGGGCCGGGGTACGCACCGACGTGTGCACATGCCCGTACCAGTTGTAGTGGTACACCGCATGCCCGTGGTGGTCGAGATAGAGCGACCACCCGGCCATGTTGCCGCCCTGGCAGGCGATCACCCCCTGCGCCGCATCGTCGACATGGATGGTCGCCTCGATGCGGAACGACGTGTTCTTGAGATTCACCACCGAGCTCTCCGGCATGCGCACGTGTGCGGTGGTGTAGGTGATGCGTGGCGCGCCCGCCAGCGACGACGGCACCGAGAACTCACCGTGCCGCGGCGAGCCGGCGTCGCGCAGCGGGTAGACGCCGAGGTCCTGTGCCTGCCGGTGGAACAGGTCCTGCAGTTCAGCGAGTTTCTCGGGATGCTGCGCGCTGAGGTCGACCGCCTGGGAGAAGTCGTTGCGGATGTCGTAGAGCTCCCAGTGCTCCTGCGGGCCGTCGAACTCGTACGCCTGCATGCGGATCCACGGGACTCGACCGTGGAAGCACGAGGCGATCCAGCCGTCGTGGTACATCGCCCGGTTGCCGAGGATCTCGAAGTACTGCGTGGTGTGTGTGCTGGGTGCGTGGGGCTGGTCGAACGAATAGGCGAGCGACGTGCCGTGGATGGGCATCTGCTCGATGCCGCGCACGTGGGCGGGAGGTGTGATGCCGACTGCCTCGTAGATGGTGGGGGCGAGGTCGACCACGTGGTGGAACTGGCTGCGCACGGCGCCATGGTCGGTGATGCGGCGAGGCCACATGACTGCCATGCCGTTGCGGGTTCCGCCGAAGTGCGAGGCCACCTGCTTCATCCATTGGAAGGGCGAGTCGAGCGCCCACGCCCAGCCGACGTTGAAGTGGTTCTCGCAGTTCGGGGTGCCGAAGTCGTCGATGTGCTCGAGCAACCATTCCGGGTCTTCGTGCCGGCCATTCTGGAACGACGGTGCACTCCAGGCGCCGTGGATGGTGCCCTCGGCCGATGCCCCGTTGTCACCTGTGAGATACACCACGAGCGTGTTGTCGAGTTCGCCGAGTTGATCGATGGCGTCGATCACACGGCCGATCTGCGCGTCGGTGTGCGCGAGGAACGCGGCGAACACTTCCATCAGCCGCGAGGCCACCGGGCGGTAGCGCTCGGGATAGTCGTCCCACGCTGGAATCTGTTCGGGCCGCGGCGTCAGCACCGTGCCCGACGGGATGACCCCCATTGCCAACTGTTGCTGGTGGATCTCGGCGCGCAGCGCGTCCCATCCGTGGTCGAACCGCCCTCGGAACCGGTCGATCCATTCCTGCGGCACGTGGTGCGGTGCATGCACGGCGGCGGTGGAGAAATAGCAGAAGAACGGCCGGTGCGGGGCGGAGGCCTTCTGCCGTTGCACCCACGTGATCGCCTGATCGGCGAGGTCGTTCGTGAGGTGGTAGTCGGCTCGGCCGACATGCGGCGACACCGGAGTGGTCTGGTCGTAGACCGCGGGCTCCCACTGGCTCGCCTCTGCGCCGATGATGCCGTAGTAGCGGTCGAAGCCCATGCCGGTCGGCCATCGGTCGAACGGGCCGGCCGGGCTCTGCTCCCACGAGGGTGTGAGGTGCCACTTGCCGAAGCAGGCTGTGCTGTAGCCCGACATTCGCAGCACGTCGGCCACGGTGGCCGCCTCGGGCGGAATGGCGCTGTCGTAGCCGGGGAACGAGTTGGCGATCTCGGTGATGCCGCCCATGTGAACGCTGTGGTGGTTGCGGCCGGTGAGCATGGCGGCACGCGTGGGCGAGCACAGCGCGGTGGTGTGGAACTGGTTGTAGCGAAGCCCGTTCGCCGCGACTCGCTCGAGCGCAGGCATCGGCACGGGTCCGCCGAATGCGCTGCACGAACCGAAGCCCACGTCGTCGAGCAGTATCAGGAGCACGTTCGGTGCGCCGTCGGGTGCACGTGGCGCATCGAGTCGACGCGGGGTCGAGTCGGTGATGAGGCGACCGATCTCGCCATCGAAGGTGGGTGTGCCGTGCGGCAGCGAGGCAGTCACCGCCGCAGGCCCTCCACGTCGAACGCAGCGAGCGCCCGGCGGACGGCTGCTGCGTCGACGTCGGCCGGCACCTCGACGCTGACCTCGTCCGGCCAGTCGGCCTGGCCGGCCAGCAGCGCCGCCCACGCAGCTGCGGTGCAACGCAGAACGGCGGTGGCGCCCGAACCGTCGGTGGGTACTGCCACGCAGTTGCGGATGTGGAGACCGGTGGAGCGGGCGCCGTCGAACTCCCAGCGGATGTGGAGGTCGATGCCCTCGGCGTGCTCCGGCAGCAGCATCACGCGCAGCGTGTGCACGCTCTGCACAGGGTCGGCGAGCACCTGCCGGGTGGGCAGCCGATGCGTGCGGGTGCGCGACAGGTCGATGCGGCCCTCCAGCCACAGTGCTCGCGTGAGGCACCAACTGCGAATGTTCGCGGCCGACGTGCGCCGCGCCACCTGACGGAGGGCGGTGGCCAGCAGTTGGCGATCGGTGGCGTCGGCGTCGTCGCTGCGAACCAGCCACGAGCCGAGTTCGAGTGCCCAACGCGTGTCGTCGGTGTCGATGGCGGTGCTCATCTGACGGCGCACCTCGCCGCGCCCGCCGAAGCCGGCGATCAGTCGTGCGGCGCGCTCGGCGGTGTCGTGCGGGAAGAGGTTGGCCTCGTCGCCGTCGAAGAACCCGAACAGCCCGTGCCGTATCTGGCGCACGTGGTGTTCGGCGACGCCGTAGAACTCCGAGGTGAGGTAGTCGGAGTCGCAGTGGTCGGGCAGGCGAATGGCGTGCCCCAGTTCCACGCTCGTGAGGCCGCGGTTGGTGAGCCGCACGGTCTGGTCCCACAGGAACTGGATGGAGTCGCGGTAGCGCGTGACTCGATGGGCGATGTCGTCGGCGCCGCTGAGCGGCGGGCCGTGGGCACCCACGAGATGGTCGGCGTGCAGCGACAGGAGGTGGTCGAGCCCCGACAGCATGATGCGCGGGTCGCGGTACTCCTCGCCACGGATGGCGAACACGTTGAACAGCACGGGCCACACGAGGTTGTTCACGGCCACGCCGATCTCGGGGAACCAGAACGTCACCGAGTCGTCGGCATCGGATGGCGCAGGGTGCACGTGCACCGTCAGGCCCGCCACGTGCAGTTCGCAGGCGCCGTCGAACGGGTGGTTCACGGGAAGGTGGCCGGGCGTGAACGGTGCGTGCGACGGGTCTCGGTAGTAGAGACCGAGGCCCACGTTGGGGCACGAGTCGGGCCCGTCGACGGGCAGTGAGATGGCGAACTGTTCGATGAGTCCGCGGCCGTAGGCAGGGCCGATCTCGGCGGTGGCGCGGGTGCGGTTGAAGGCGATGCGCGAATGGCCGTGGATGGGCGGCTCGTGACCCGACTCGTCGACGATGGCGCTGGTGCCGCCCACGTAGTGGAAATGGGTGTAGAGCACCGCGGCCACCGGCCGTTGGGTGACGGCGCGGAGTTCCTTCAGCGCGGCGCGCATCTCCTCCACGCTCTCGCCGGTGTCGATGACGATGATGCCGTCGGGCGCCTCGATGAACGTCTGGTTCGACAGGCCATTGCCCACCAGGGTCCACACGCCATCGCGCACGTGGTGGAGGCGGCGCTCGAGCATTCCCGAGTGATGCACCAGGGCGGCATGCGCCACGGCGCCAGCGGGCGAGGTGACGGTGTTGCGTTCGTTCGCGGCGAACGATCGGGTGGGCGCCGGCGTGGTCATCCCGTCGTTCTACACCGTTCGGGCGATCTGCTCGGCAGACCGCCGCCGGCGTCGTGACCCGAGCCGGGAACCAACCCGGCGAGACCGACGTCACATGCGCCATGAGACGAGCCCTTGCCCTTGCTGCCGTGTCGATCCTCGCCGTGTCGGCGTGCAGTCAGGAAGGGGCCGTCACCACCACGTCGACGTCCGCCGGCCGAGCGTCGGGCGGGGCCCCGCAGGCCCGCCCCACCTCGATGCCGCGCAAGGGTGGTTTCGGCAGCAGCAGGCTCCAGTTCTTCGAGGGCTGCCCGGCGCTGCTCGACCACCTGAAGAAGGAGTCGCTCGAACGCGTCAGCGAATGGGGTCTCGGCTACAACGGCTACCCGTGGCCGATGTGGCGCGGCGGGATCATGTACGGCCGCGTGCTCGCCGCCGAGAGCACGGCGGGTGGGATGGCGACCGGCGATCAGGCATCGACCGCGGCGCCTGCAGCCACCGTGCCCGACTTCTCCGGCACCAACACCCAGGAGGTGGGTGTCGACGAAGGTGACGTGGTGGAGACGAACGGCACCGCCGTCTTCGTGGTCGACAACGACAAGGTGCGTGTCATCGATGTCGAGACCGCCACCGTTGCAGCTGTGCTCGACGTGCCGCAGGGTCAGCAGCAGTTGCTGCTCGACGGCAACCGACTGCTGGTGGTCACCCAGCCGTACTCGATGGCGTACGACTCCATCGTGTCGCTGTTCGACGTGTCCGAGATGCGGAAGCCGCAACTGCTGGAGCGCAGCCACCTGGAGGGTCGCGTGGTGGCCACTCGCTCGATCGACGGCATGGCCCGTCTGGTGCTCGATGCGCCCCTCGCCAACCGGTTGCACTTCGTGACGCCGAACGAGTTCGGTTTCGACGTGGCGACCGCGAAGGCCGAGAACGAGCGGGTCATCCGCGAGTCGACCATCGACGACTGGATGCCGCGCATCTTCGACGAGGGCGCCGACGGCGTGTTCGGCCCGATGGCATCCGCGCTCGACTGCACGAACGTGGCTGCGCCGAGCGAGTTCGCCGGGCTCGGGGTGTCGTGGATCGCGTCCATCGACATGCGCGGCGCAGGTCTGCCGGTGGGCACCGCTGGTGTGGTGTCGAACGGCGAGACCGTGTACGCATCGACATCCGACATCTACGTCGCCACCACGTCGTGGGACTACTACAACCCGCCGCAGAACCAGAGTCGGCCGGCGCCGGCACAGCCCACCCCGCCTCCCACGCTGGTGCACCAGTTCTCGCTGGGTGCCGATGGCTCGGCCACCTACGTTGCGTCGGGTCAGTTCGAGGGCCGGCTGTTGAACCAGTTCTCGATGAGCGAGCTCGACGGTGACCTCCGGGTTGCCGTCACCGTCGACGACTACACGGGCGCCGGTACGACCGAGTCGTTCGTGAGGGTGCTCCGCCCCATCGGCAGCGAGCTGACGGAGATCGGCTCGGTGGGCGGGCTGGGGCTGACGGAGCAGATCCAGTCAGTGCGATTCCTTGGCTCTCAGGCCTACGTGGTGACGTTCCGCCAGACCGATCCGCTGTACGTGATCGACCTGTCCGACCCGAGCGCGCCGAAGGCGGTCGGGGAACTGAAGATCCCCGGCTTCTCCAGCTATCTGCACCCGGTGGGCGACGGCCTGTTGCTGGGTGTGGGGCAGGCGGCCACCGACAGCGGTTCGGTGCTGGGAACGCAACTGTCGTTGTTCGACGTGAGCGATCCCGCCAACCCGCAGCAGATCGCGACGCTGCCGATCGGTGGCCACAGTGATGCCGAGTGGGACCACCGAGCGTTCCTCTACTGGCCGGCCGACGGCACCATCGTGCTGCCCACCTCGCCCGGCTGGGGCAACTGCGCCACGCTCGCGCCGTGCCCGGCGTCGCTCATCACCGGTTCAGCCGGTGGTGTGGTGGTGGCCCGCCTCACCGACCGCACCCTGTCGCTGGTGGGTGTGGTGCAGCACGAAGCAAAGAGCGCGAACGGCTGCTGGAACCCGCTTCAGCGTTCGATCGTCATCGGTGACGAGCTCGCCACGGTGGGTTTCGACCAGGTGAAGTTCAGCGACCGCACCACCTTGGTGGCGCGGGCTTCGGTGGCGTGGGGCACGCCCGACCAGTACGGCTGCTACTACGCGGGTTGATTCGCAGCCGGGCGGGCCGAGGACGTGCCCCAGAGGATGAGCCCTGCGGCGCTCGCCACGAACACGAGGATGAACACACCGAAGGGCTTCACCGTGCCGTCGAACGCGCTCGAGGCGATGCCGCCCAGCAGTGCGCCTCCTGCGGTGGTGACAGTGGAGATGAGTGCCGATGCGGTGCCCGCCACGTGCGGCACCGGGGTCATCGCGATGGTGTTGCACGTGGGAGTGAGTCCCTGCGCCACGGGTATCACCAGACACAGTGCCAGCGTGAACACCCAGAAGTTCGGGTGGGCGCCGCCGGTGAATCCCACCACTGCCAACAGCGCCGCGGTGACGGTGCCCACTACTGCAAGCCGTCGCACCAACGGCACTGCGCCGAGGTGCTGCACGAGCCGAGCGTTGTTGAGCGAGTTGACCGCCAGCAGCACGGCGATGGCACCGAAGAACAACGGGAACCACTTCCCGTAGCCGAACACGTCGCCGAGGATCACCTCGGAGCCCGACAGGTAGGTGGTCATCACCGCGAACAGCAGGGTCATGGCGATGGTGAGCGACATCGTGCTGCGGTGCGTCACCACCTCGCGTCCGGCGGCACCGACCGAGCGCCACGTGAAGGGCCGTTGGCGTGCCGGGTCGAGCGTTTCGGGTGCGCGGCGCGCCCAGAGCATCAGCAGCACGCCCATCAGCGATGGGAACCAGAACACCGCTCGCCAGGGGAACACGGCGATCAGGGCCGCCCCGACGGCCGGCGCCGCGATGGGCACCAGCATGAACACGGCCATGATCATCGACATCAGCCGTGCCATCGCATCACCCTCGTGTCGGTCGCGGATCATCGCCAGCGACAGCGATCGCGGCCCCGCTGCGCCGAGGCCCCACACGAAGCGGGCGGCGATGACAAGCGGCCATGTGGGCGAGATGCTCGCCACGAACGACCCGACCGAGTAGAGCGCGAGGCCGGCGAAGAGCAGTCGTCGACGGCCGAAGCGGTCGCTGGCCGGACCGTACAACCACGGGCCGATGGCGAGCCCGAGGAAGTAGACGGTGATCACCCACGTCACCTGCGTCGAGTCGGAAGGGAACCCGAACTCGGTGCGCATGTCGGGGAAGGCGGGCAGCATCAGGTCGATGCCGAGTGCCGTCGTGGCCATGAGTGCCGTGACGAGAGCGATGAACTCGCGACCGGTGGCGCTGCTCTCGGGTCGCTCGGCGGTCACGTGCCGCACCCTACGGTGCGGGTGACGTCGTCCCCGAGCCGATTCGTCAGTGGGTGATGGTGGCGGCCTTCGTGGCACCGTTGCCGACGGCGTTCACGCCACGCACCTCGATGTCGTAGGCGACACCCTTGGTGAGGCCGGTGAGCACGACCTTGCGCGCCAGCAGGGTTGACGTCCATGCGCTGAACGTGGCCGAGCTGTGCGCCTTCCACCGGTACTCGTAGCGGGTGATGCGCGAGCCGTTGTAGGCGGCGAGCGTCCAGGTGAAGGTGCGGTTGCCGGTGACCCTGCGGCTACCAACGGACGCGATGGCGCTCGGCGCGCCGGGCGCTGCAACCGCCTTGATGCCCAGCGACGCAGGACTGGCGAGCCCGGTGCCGGCCGAGTTGGTGGCGCTCACCTTGAACCAGTAGCGGACACCTGGCGTGAGACCCGTCGCGGTGCACGATGTGGCGGTGAGCGGGTGCGTGGCGCACGTGCCGGCAGCGACGACGGTGTACGGACCGGACGCCTTCGTGGCGCGGGTCACCGTGTAGTCGGTGATGGCGGCCCCGTTGATGTTGGGCGAGGTCCACGACACGGTGATGTCACCGTCGCCCGATGTTCCGGTGGGGGCGGCTGGCATTCCCGGCGGTGCCGCCACGCCGGACGGCAGGCATGCGGTGAACATGGCGCCGATGTCGAGCCGGCCGCCGGTGACGGTGGCTCCCGTCAGCGTGGTCTCGGTAGCCGTGGTGGACATGATGGCGGTGCGGATCTCGCCAGCGTCCAGTGTCGGGTCGATCGAGGCGCACAGTGCCACGGCACCTGCGACATGGGGTGCTGCCATCGAGGTGCCGCTCGCTGCGCCGTAGCCATTCGCAGGAAGGGTGCTGACGATCACATCACCGGGTGCACCGAGGTCGACCGCAGTGGCGCCGTAGTCGCTGAAGGTGGCCAGTGCACCGCTCATGTCGGTCGCAGCCACCGAGATGATGCAGTCCCAGGTGCGGGTGACGGTGGGAGCAGGGTCGGTGCACTCGTAGTCGGACGGATAGTCGGCCGTGACGTCGTGGTCGGTCGACGAGTTGCCGGCCGCCACCACGAACAGGATTCCCTGGTCGCCGCCGGCATTGATGGCATCGAGCAAGCTCTGGCTGAACGTCGTGCCACCCCACGAGTTGTTGATTGCCACCAGGTTGACGCCGTGGTTGACCTTCAGGTCGACCAGGTAGTTGATGGCAGTGATGGCGTCGGCGGTGGTGCCACCCGAGATGTGGTCGAGGAACTTGGCCGAGATCATCTTCACCGACCAGTTCACACCGGCGACTCCCCGGTTGTTGCCACCGATGGCACCGATCGTGCCGGCGACGTGCGTGCCGTGCGCATCGATGTCTCGTTGGAAGGCAGTGGTGCCGCTGCCGTCGTACACGCTGTTGTCGCCGTTCCTGAAGTCCCAGCCGTTGACGTCGTCGACATAGCCGTTGCCGTCATCGTCGGTGCTGTTGCCTGCCGTCTCGCCGGGGTTCACCCAGATGTTCGCGGCCAGGTCGGGATGGCTGATGTCGATGCCTTCGTCGAGCACGCCCACCACCACGCTCGATGATCCGGTGTAGCCCGCCGCCCATGCCTCCGCGGCACCCGAGCCGAACTGGTTCGACGGAATCGTGGCGTCACCCTCCATGCCCCACAGGTAGCCGATCTTGTAGAAGGTGTCGTCGGAAACGGCCTGCTTGGTGAGGAGATAGTCGGGCTCCGCGGACCGAACGGTGGGGTCAGCCCGGTACGTGGCCAGTGCCTGCTCGACGGTGGTGCCGGCGGGCAGGGTGATCACTTCGGTGGCGATGCCACGGGTGCCGAGTGAACGGTGCTGGGCCATTCCATGGCGGCGGAACGAACCGATGCGATCGGCAGCGTTGGCGGTCGCCTTGAAACTCACGATGATGCGGCCCGGCACATGGGCGGCGAGCGGCGTGGCCGTGGGCGCTGCCGTGGCCGTGTGCGCAGCTGACAACGGCACAGCGAGGGCCCCGAGAGCGGCGACCATCGTGAGCAACCTGCGCCTGCTTCGACTCGGCTGTGTCCCCATGTTCATCCCCCGGGCCGGGCGTGGCTGTTGCCGGCTCCCGACAGTGTAAGGCGGCCGAGTGGATGGGGGAAGGGGGCTGTGTGGACCATCAGGGTGCGCTAGAACCGCGGCATGGCAGCTCGGGTGGTGGTGGTGACGGGTGCGTCGAGCGGGCTCGGTCGGGCGGTGGCCGACCGGCTCCACACCGACGGTTGGACGGTGGTGGGCGCGAGCCGGCGTGCGAGCGGTGGCAACGGGTGGACGCCGGTGCAGATGGACGTCGACGACGATGTGTCCGTTCGGGCGGCAGTGGCCGATGTGATGGCCCGCCACGGCCGCATCGACGCGGTGGTGGCGGCTGCGGGCTGGGGCCTCGCCGGGCCGGTGGAGCACACCTCGATCGAGCGGGCCAAAGCGCAACTCGAGACCAACTTCTGGGGCGCCGTGCGGGTGACACAGGAGGTGTTGCCCCACATGCGGACGCAGGGGAGCGGTCGGCTGGTGCTCATCAGTTCCATTGGCGGCGTGGTGGCTCTGCCGTTCCAGGCGTACTACAGCGCCAGCAAGTTCGCTCTCGAAGGGTGGGCCGAGGCGCTGGCCTACGAGGTGGCGCCGTTCGGCATCGAGGTGTCACTGGTGCAACCGGGCAACTTCCGCACCGGATTCACGGACGTTCGCGAGGTGGCAGCGGGTGATGGGGCCGACCCGTACGAGCCGCAAGCGTCGAAGGTGATCGCGCAGATGGCGCGCGAGGAGCGCGAGGGAGCCGACCCGGCCAAGGTGGCGGCGTTGGTGGCCGACCTTCTGGTGCAGCGTCGGCCGCCTCGGCGTCGCTCCGTCGGCAAGGTCGCCGAGCGGTTCGGCGTGGTGGCCAAGCGGTTCATGCCGTTCCGCATGTTCGAACGGGCGGCCGGCAGCAGCCTCGGCGCCTGATGCCGGCAGCATCGACGGGGAACCACGTCACACCCCGCTGCTATTCGTACGTACATCCATTCAGGGGCGCCGTCGGCGTCCGGTGTCGAGGAGGTTCCGAACCATGCGTGACGGTGAGATCTGCCCCTATTGCGGCGAGGCGATGATCGAAGGCCGCAACGGTGACGGGGTGTCGTGCCCCAATTGCGGTAGCGAGTTCGTGGTGGGCGACGATGACGACATGTCCGATGACGAC
>CAZQPJ010000015.1:0-19218 GCA_964595105.1 uncultured Bifidobacterium sp. | reverse complement strand
ATCCGGACGGTCCTCTCGGACCGCGGCCTGGGGGCTGCGGTCGGTGGCAGTGCTGCGGCGCTGTGCGACCCGATGGTCGACCCACGGGGCGGAGCCTTCACCCTTGGCCTCGGCGTGGTGGGTTCGCTGGCGTTGGCCACCGAGGCCGAGACATGGTCGCCCGAGCGACTGCACCGCACCCGCGAACTGGCCAACACCACGCTTGCGGTGCTGCGAACCGGCGACGCGCTGGTGCGCGACAGCGGCGGCTGGCGTGAGCACGGCCGAGTGGAGCGGTTCGGGAACCTGCCCGAGTGAGGCTCAGCTGGTGACGGTTGCGGTGCCGGGCACCGTGGTGGCCGGAGTCGCAGGCGTGATGGCGAGGATGTCGACCACGAAGGTGAGGGCCGAACCCGCCTTGATGATGTCGCCCTTGTCCTGGTCGCCGTAGGCGAGTGCGGCCGGAATGTCGAGTTGGCGCTGACCGCCGACCTTCACACCCACCATGCCTTGGTCCCAGCCGTCGATGACCTGGCCGGAGCCGATGGTGAACGTGAACGGCTGGCCACGGTCGTAGCTGTTGTCGAACTCCTTGCCATCGGTGGAGAGCACGCCGACGTAGTGGAGCGTGATGCTGTCGCCCGCCTTCGCCGGCTCGCCGGTGCCCTCCTTGAGGTCGGTGACCTTCAACTCGGTGGGGGCCGTGCCCGGGAACTTCACCGTCGGCTTCGGCAGGGTGGGGTACGAGACCGTGGTGGGGGGCAGGAACGTCGACACGGGTGCAAGTGTCGAGGCAGTGGAGGCAGTGTCGTTCTTGTTGCCGCTGAACGCGTAGATGGCCGCGACCACGGCCACGAAGGCCACGATGCCGCCACCGACCTTCAGGGCGACGCCCTTGGTCTTCTCCTTGCGTGCTTCCTTGGCAAGTTCCTGGAGACGTTGCTGCCGGTTTGCCTTCTGACGTTCACGTTTTGCGGTGCCCACGAGTGGGGGAGGTTATCCGACGACATTCAAGTTCGCCGCCCGCCGGACCGATGAACAGGTCTGACGCCCCATGCCGAGGGGTGCTCATGTGGAAGGGGTTCGTCCCATGCGTCGAAGCGAACACATCACTGCCCGGGTGCTCACCGTGATGGGAGCCGTTGCGGCCATTGCCTATCTCGGGTGGCGCGTCGCCGCCTCGTTCGATGGTGCTGCCGTCTGGATGTCGGCCCCGCTGCTGCTGGCCGAACTGGTCGGATTCTCCGGCACGGCCCTGCTCGCCTGGGCGCTGTGGCCGTCGCCGCGGACCGCCCGCACCCTGACTGCCTCACCGACCGATGCCCCCGTCGACGTGGTGGTGCGCGTGGTTGATCAGGAACTCCACGAGATTCGGGCCACCCTGCTGAGCCTTCGTGCCGTCGACCGTGCGGGCGACGTGCTGGTGGTCGATCACACGGGTCGACCGGAGGTGGTGACCCTCGCCGCGGAGTTCCAGTGCATGTACGCCGCCACCGACCTCGACGACCTCAACGGCCTGCGCGTGATGCACGCCGCCGTCCGGACACCCGAATTCCTGCTCATCGACGCTGGTGATGTGCCGTCGCACGACATCGTCACCCGTCTTGCGTTCGACCTCAGTGACCCTGGTGTGGCGGTGGTGCAGGGCCTGGGCGTGTCGCTGGCGGCCGAGTCGCCCGAGCACGGGCCGCACCGGCGGCACGAACTCACCTTCGAACGGTCGTCGCTGAACCCGGCCCTCGGGCGGCGCGGTGTGGCGGTGTGGCTCGGTTCGGGGTCGCTCGTGCGCACCGACGCGTTGCGCGAGGTACCGATGGACGCTGCATCCGCCGTGCAGGCCCACTGGAACGCCTCCGTGGCGCTGCACCGCGCAGGGTGGGCCATCGTGGCGCCGGCCGACGCGCCGGTGGTGGGCCATCGGACGATGCTGCGCGACGTCGACGTGTATGCCGAACGAGTGCAGCGCACGCGTGCGGCGCGCATGATGCTGATCGGCGAAGGCGGCGCCCTGCGTGGCAGCATCGGCATGACGCAGCGCCTGGCCGCTCTCGCATGGGCTGTGCGTCCGATGTCGAGCTTCCGGCGGGTGCTGATGGTGGCCGTCCTGTGCGGGGCGCTGCTCGCCGGCGAACTTCCGATGAAGGTGAGCCCGGTGGCCGTCTTCGCACTGTGGGCTCCCGCGTTCGTCTACGGCTCGCTGGGCATCTGCCTGTTGAGCGGGTGGACGTTGCGGCCCGGTGACCGCACTCGCTGGTCGCTGCACAACATCGGAGCGGCCTTCACGAGCCTTCGCAGTCCGGAATCGGTGGCCGCCACTGCCGAGCGTCAGCCGATCTTCACGCTGCCGTCGAGCCAGTACGGTCCGAGCCTCGTCATCGTGGTGGCGGCGCTGTGCGTGGTGCTGACGCTCCGTGGGCTCAGTGAGCAGTTCACCCATGCCCTCGGTGCGCTGCCGCACGGGGCGCTGCTGGCGATGCTCACCTCGGGTCTGTGGCTGCTCGCCATGGCGCTCGACGTGCTGCGCGTGTTGGCCCGTCGGTCGGTGTGGCGTCGCGCCGAGCGCGTCGGCACCGACCTCGTGGCGACCCTTCACCACGAACTGATGACGGTGGTCGACATCACCCCGCTCGGTGCCGGCCTCGTGGGAATGGCCAGCTTCGATGTCGGCGAGTACGTACCGATGCACGTCGCTGTTCCGACCCGGACCGGCGTCACCGACCTGGCGCTGGCCGTGGTGGTGCGGAACGTGTCGGTGTCGCCGGCGGGCGAATGGCGGATCGGCGTCGAGTTCATCGGGGTCGACGACGCAGCGGCGAACGCCCTCGCCGAGTTCTGCACCGTGGAGCCGGTGTGGGAAGCCGTCGGCAGCATGCCCGGCGTGTCGGTGCTGGAGGCGAGGCCCATTCCGGGCGCGCCCGCAGCAGTGCCGAACGCCGGTCGTGCCACGCTGCGCGTCATGTCGACGCTCGCCCTCGCCGGCGCCCTGGCCAGCGCCCTGCCGTCGGCGGCGAGCGCATCGGACGGTACGTCGGTGACACCGTCGATCAGCGAACTGCCGTTGATGTCGGTGGTGGTGCTGATGCTCGTGGGCGGCATCGCCGTGACGATGTTCGCCGGGCTGGTGCGGCCGGTCAGTCGGCCGGTTCGTCACCCGATTTCGCAATGAGATAGCCGATCGCCCGCTCCGACTTCGGATAGCGGTGGACGAGATTCCAGAACGCGTCGCCGTGACCGCGCACCCGGAGGTGGGCGAGTTCATGGACGATGACGTAGTCGATCACCCAGTCGGGGAACGCGGCGAGTCTCGTGCTGATGCGCACTTCGCGTGTGCCGTAGGTGCAGGACCCCCAGCGGGTGGTCATGTTGTCGGCCCACTGGATGCCGTCGGGGTGGGGCAGGTGGTACCGCTCGGCCAAGGTGGCGGCGCGCTGCGTGAGGTCGATGCGCTCGGTCGACATCGTCCGGCGGTAGCGCCGGGCCATGGTGTCGACCCATGTGCGTTCCTCGTCGGCCGACATCCAGCTCGGCACCGTGACGCGGAGCACCGACCCGCGGAGTTCGGCCCCGACCGTGCGCTTCCGACGCGTGCTGCGCACGACCTCGATCTCGAACGGGTACGGGCTGCTCACAGGGTGCCCGGACCCACTTCGGGTTCGATCAGCCGGACCGTGTCTCCAACGGACACAGTGCCGTCGGGGTGCACCGTGAACCAGCATCCACCGAGGTTGCTGACACGAACTCCGGGAACGCCCACTGCTGCGGCCACCACGCGCACGAGCCCGGCGTGGGTGACGGCCAGTACCTCGCCGCCCGGCGTGGCGGCCGCGATGTGTCGCAGCGCGGCGAGACCGCGCTCAGCCACCCGGTCGACCAGTTCAGCTCCTTCGGGTCGCCGTTGTTCGGCGATGTAGCCCGGCCAACCGGCCTCGATCTCGGCAACGGTGAGCCCCTGCCACGGACCGAAGCCGGCCTCCATGAGGTCGGCGTTCAGCTGAACCGGGCCGATGCCGAGCACCTCGGCGATGATCGCAGCCGTGTGCGCGGCGCGTTGCAGGGTGCTGGCCCACACGGCATCGAACGTGCCCAACACCTGCGCCGCAGCGTAGGCCTGCAGCAGGCCTTCCTCCGTCAGCGGTGGGTCGGCGTGGCCCTGCCAGCGACCCTGCGCGTTCCACTCGCTCTGTCCGTGCCGGACGGCGAGGACGCGGGTGGGAGGAGGCGTTGCCATTCGGCGGAGGGTAGCCCCGGTCCGGCGGCAACCCCACTAACCTGCACGTCATGGCAACCCTCCGACTGTTCGCCGCCGCCCGCGAGGCAGCAGGCACCGGACAGACCCGTGTGGAGGGTTCCACCGTGGCCGATGTGCTGGCCGGCGCCGTGGCGTCGTTCGGGCCGGGGTTCCAGACCGTGCTGCAGAGTTGCCGAGTGTGGGTGAACGGTGAGCAAGCCGACCCGAGCACCGTGGTGGCCGACAGCGACGAGGTGGCCGTGCTGCCACCGGTGAGTGGAGGTTTCGAGTGAGCACATCCGATCCGCGTTCGTTGTCGCTGTCCGACTTGCGTGCATTGCGCACCGAGTTGCAGCAACTCGACGACGCCATCAGCTACGTGCGTCGTCTCGCCCAGGCGCGTCTCGACCTCGCCCGAGCGGAGATGAAGCGTCGGTCCGGCGGCTCCGAGGCGGTGGGTATCAACGATGAACTTCCGTCGATCCTCGGCGCACAACTCACCGGCGGACAGGCTCGACCTCCGCGACCCGCCGACGACTTCAGCGACCATCCGTTGGCCATCGAACTCGAGGAACTGTGTGCCGACGCCGGCAGTGCCGGGCTGACCGATCTCGATGGCGACGAACTCGAGGCGTATGTGTCGTCGCTGTCCGACTTCGAGCGTGTTCGCTCCACGGAGCGCAAGGAGTTGTTCGCCCGCATCGACGAACTGAGTGCCGAGCTGGTGCGTCGTTACCGCGACGGCGAAGCCGACGTCGAGCGGCTGCTCGACGACGAATAGGTCGCCCGGTAGCGGCGTCAGTTCGGGGCGCTGACCCGGCGGCGGAGCACGGCGAAGGCCAGCGCGCCGCTCAACACCGACGCGGCGAGGATGGCGACCTTCGCGTCGGTGACGTCGGTGATGTTCACCACACCGTTGTCGCGGAAGGCGAGTTCGGCGATGAACAGTGCGACCGTGAACCCGATGCCGGCGGCGTGACCGGCACCGAGCAGGTGGCGAGCGTCGGTGGACGGCGGCGTGTCGGCGCGGCCGGAGCGAATGGCCAGTCGGGTCGCCACCAGCACACCAACCGGCTTGCCGACGACGAGGCCGACGATGATGCCCCACGTGATGGGTGAGTGGAGGGCGTGGCGCACGGCCTCGTTGGTGACCCTGACGCCGGCGTTCGCGAGCGCGAACAACGGCACCACGACGTAACTGGTGATTGGGTGAAGGTGGTGTTCGAGCCACTCGACCGTGCTGACGCTCGACTTCGCCAACACCATGGTGGCGCGGGCGCTCTCGAAGGTGCCGACGTTGGCGAGCTCGTCGGTGTCGACGTACTCGGGGGCCACTCGCGGTGTCACGGGTGCGAGCAGACCCATCAGCACCCCGGCGAGGGTGGGATGGATGCCGGCCTCGTGCATGGCGAACCACATGAACACACCCACGGCCACATAGGCGGGGGTCTGGTAGACGCCGGCGCGGCGCAACACGACCGTCAGGCCCACCGCTGCCGTCGCCGCGGCGAGCCAGGCGAACGAGACGCCGGATGAGTAGAACACGGCGATCACGACGATGGCACCGATGTCGTCGACGACGGCAAGGCCGAGGAGGAAGGCACGCAGGCTCGGTGGTGCGGCTGCGCCCACGAGCGCCATCACTCCCACGGCGAGTGCGATGTCGGTGGCCATGGGAACACCCCAGCCATGAGCGTGACTGCCCCCGGCGATGATGAGATAGAGGACCGCCGGAGCCACCATGCCGCCGATGGCCGCCACCACCGGCAAGGTGGCCGCCCTCATGCCGGCGAGGTGACCGCTGGTGAGTTCACGTTTGATCTCGAGACCGACGACGAGGAAGAAGACGGTCATCAAGCCGTCGTTCACCCAGTGCTGGAGGCTCAAGCGCAGCTCGTGGCCGGCGATCTCGAGTGCGATCTCGCTGTGCCAGAAGTGGTCGTACGACGCATGCCACGGCGAGTTGGCCCACACCATCGCGGCCACCGTGGCGATGAGCAGCAACACACCACCGGCCGCTTCCGTGTGGAGGAAGTCGCGCAGCGGAGCGAGCCGCGTGGTGAGTGGTCGGGGCCGTGTGTTCACGACTGGCGATTCTGCCATCTCCGACCTGCTGGTTCGCCGCTCGGTTGGGCGGGAATGCCGACCGTCGGGGTAGCGTTTCAGCCCTCGTGCAACGCGTGGCCGTGATCTCCTTCCACACCTCGCCGCTGGCCCAACCGGGCTCTGGCGACAGTGGTGGCATGAACGTGTACGTGCGCGAGTTGTCATCGGCGCTGGCGCAGGCAGGTGTGGAGTGCACCACCTACACCCGGCGCACCTCGGCGGAACAGCCCGACGTGGTGCAGGTCGAGCCCGGACACCGAGTGGTGCACATCACGGCTGGGCCGTTCGACCTGCCGAAGGAGCGTCTCCCCGAGGTGATCACCGAGTTCGGTGATGCCGTGATCGACCACGTGAAGAACGTCGCCCCGGCCGACATCGTGCACGCCAACTACTTCCTCAGCGGCCTCGTCGCCCACCGAATGAAGCACGAACTCGACATTCCGTTCGTCACCACCTTCCACACGCTCGCCAAGGTGAAGGCGGAGGGGGGCGACCCGGAGTCGCAGTGGCGGCATGATGCCGAGGCCTCCATCATCGGCTGTGCCGACGCCATCTGCGTCAACTGCACCGAGGAGGAGAATCAGTTCCGTCGGCTGTATGGCGACCCGCGCGGCCGCATCGAGATCGTGGCACCCGGTGTGGAGCACGCCTTCTTCGCCCCCGGAGAGCGCAGTGGTGCGCGTCGAGCACTCGACCTGCCGCTCGATGTGCCGGTGGTGCTGTTCGTCGGTCGCATCCAACCGCTGAAGGCACCCGATGTGGCGGTGAGGGCGCTGGCGGCGCTGCAGAATCCCGACGCCCTGCTGTTGGTGGTGGGTGGTGCCAGCGGTGCGGAGGGCGACTCGCAGGTCAGCGAACTGCACCAGTTGATCGATGAACTCGGCGTGGCGTCGCAGGTGCGGTTCGTGCCGCCCCAGCCGCACCACATCCTGTCGACCTACTACCGCGCCGCCGACGCTGTGGTGGTGCCGAGCCGCAGCGAGAGTTTTGGTCTCGTGGCGCTCGAGGCTTCGGCCTGCGGAGTGCCCGTGGTGGCGAGCGGCGTCGGTGGCCTGCTGACCCTGGTCGACCACGGCGAGACCGGGTACCTCGTCCCCGACCGCGATCCGCTGATGTTCGCCCACTACCTCCGCGAAATTATCGAGCACCCGGCGCACGCGGCGGCACTCGGTCGGCGCGGCGCCGAACGGGCGAAGCGATACACGTGGGCGTTCGCTGCGGCCCGTCTGCGCCGGCTCTTCGTCGACGTGGCGGCGCTCGAGCCCGTCGCCTGCGGATGACCGAGTACCACCTTCCCCCCTCGCTGCAGCAGTTCGAGGCAGCCATCACCGAGTGGTTGCACGGGTTCGCCGAGGGAAGCGAATTGTTCGAGGCGATCGACCGAGGCGACCCCACCGAGAGCAACGAGCCGAGGTGGTACGTACGCCTGCGCGGTGAGGCGAAGGAACACATCACCATCTGGCTCACCCTCGGCCAACGCACCCTGCGCTACGAGGCCTACGTGCTGCCAGCGCCGCATGAGAACGTGGCGGCCGTGTACGAGAACGCGCTGCGCCGCAACGACCGACTGGTGGGAGCCCACTTCGCGATCGGCGTGGAGGACGCGCTGTTCCTGCGCGGCGAACTGTTGCTCTCGGCGCTGAACGAGGCCGAACTCGATCGTGTCATCGGGTCGCTCTACCAGTACGTGGAGTCCGCGTTCCCGTCGCTCATCAGGCTCGCGTTCGCCAGTCGTTTCAACTGAGTTGCCGAAACCGGTCCGCCGCCGTGCCCAGTGGGGTGCGGGTGAGCGGCCCGTCGGGGAAGTCGTGCCGCTCACCCGTCCAGCGGCCGCGTAGCCTGCCGGCATGACTTCGTTCCGGCTTGCGGTGGTGGGTGGCGGCAACATGGGTGCGGCCCTGGTGGGTGGTCTGCTGCGGGGCGGCTGGTCGCCAGCCGACATCGCAGTGGTGGAAGTGCTGCCGGGCAGGGTGGAACAGTTGCGCGGGATGTTTCCCGGCGTGGCCGTGTCCACCGACATCCCGCCGTGCTCGGCGGCCATCATCGCGGTGAAGCCGTACGACGTGGCAACTGCTTGTGCCGCTGCCGCTGCTGCCGGTGCGAAGCGAGTGCTCAGCATTGCCGCCGGGGCATCGGTCGCCGCGCTGCAGGAAGCAGCGGGACCCGACGTGGCGGTGGTGCGCTCGATGCCGAACACGCCCGCGCTCGTGGGCAAGGGCGCTGCCGGGCTCTGCGGTGGCGCCACTGCCACCGATGACGACCTCGCGTGGGCGGAGGGAATTCTCGGTTCGGTGGGTATCGCCGTGCGGGTGCCGGAAGCGCAACTCGACGCAGTCACCGGGCTGGCCGGCAGTGGCCCTGCGTATCTGTTCATGGTGGCGGAAGCGCTCACGGATGCGGGCGTGCTGGCCGGGTTGTCGAGAGCCAACGCCGAGCGACTCGTCACCCAACTGTTCGTCGGTTCCGCAGCGCTACTGGAGCAGGAGGGCAATCCTGCGCAACTGCGCGCCAACGTCACATCGCCCGGTGGCACCACGGCCGCAGGGCTGCGCGCGCTGGAGGAGCACGCCGTGCGATCGGCGATGTTGGAGGCCGTCATGGCAGCCACGGCGCGCAGTCGCGAGCTCGGTCGGCACTGAGAAAAAATTTCGATGTGACTCTTTTCTCAGAGCCGAACCTGTGCCTAATCTGACGCTGGGTCGGATGACCTCCGGGAGACGGGAACAACTGTCGAGCGGTCGTCGCGCTCCGTGAGGAGCAGCGCCGGAGAGGGCTGGTGCCATCGGGGGGTTGGCATCGGCCCTCTGCGTTTTTCCGGTGAGGTCACGAGCCGCCGGTAGGTTGACCGTCCATGGCGGGCCGCTTCCACACCATCTCGTTCCTCAGCGACCTCGGTGTCGACGACGAGCACGTCGGCGTGGTGCACGCCGTGGTCCGAGATCTCGCTGCGCATGTCACCGTGGTCGACCTCACCCACCTGGTTCCTGCCTACGACGTGCGTGCCGGCAGTTTGGCGTTGGCACGCGCCATCGGGTACGTACCGTCCGGCGTGGTGCTGGCGTCGGTCGACGCGTCCGCCACGGATCGTCCGATGGTGGCCATCGAGGTCGCCGGTGGCGAGGGGGTGCTGGTGGGTCCCGACAACGGGTTGCTGGCTCCTGCCGTCGCGATGGCGGGCGGTGCGGAGCGCGCCGTGTTGTTGACATCGGTGGAGTACCAGTTGCAGAGCCCCGGCGCCACGTCGCCGACGCGTGACCTGCTGGCCCCGGCCGCTGCACATCTCTGCAACGGAGTGGATCTCGCCGAGCTCGGTGACATCGTCGACGCCAACGTGCTGCTGCCGGGGGTGGTGCCGCTGCCGCGCGAGGCAGAGGGTGGCGGTGTGCAGGCGGAGGTGCTGTGGGTCGATCGGTTCGGCAACTGCCAACTCAACATCGGACCCGACGACATCGAACCCTGGGGCACGAACCTCGGTGCCCGAGTGCAACTGACGGTTCGCGACACCGTCCGCACCGCCGAACGCACCACTCGGGCTGCATTGCTGGGCCCCGGTTCGTTCGGTCTCGTGCTCGATGCACACGGGATGATGTCGCTGGTGCTCGATCGCCGTTCGGCCGCGGAGGAGCTCGATGTGGTGGCTGCCGATCTGGTCACCCTCACACCGCTCGAGGGTGTCGGTGTCACCAGCCCGGTGACGCTGCGGCCCACTCGGTAGCGTTGCGTCATGCGCCCCGCCACCACGCTCACCCTCGGCATCCTTCTCGCAGCCATCATGGTGGCGGGCATCGTGTCGCTGCTTCGGCTCTGACCCCGCGCTCCGTGGAACTAGCATCGCCGCGGGGACGAGGGGGGACGACGTGAATCTGGCGCACATCATCGATCCGCATCCTGCGGATCGAGTGGCCATCATCAGCAGAGGGCGGGCGACCACGTTCGGCGTGTTGCGAGACCAGGTCGATCACGTGCGTGGCGGTCTGGCGCGGCTGGGAGTGCAGAAGGGCGATCGGGTGGCGCTGATGTGCGGCAACGGTCGGTACTTCGTCGACATGTACCTCGCGGTGCTGGGCCTCGGTGCCGTTGCCGTACCGCTGAACCCTGCGAGTCCGGCGCCCGAACTCGAGCGCGAGATCGCCACGGTGGGGGCGAAGGTGGCCGTGGTGGAACCATTGGCCGCCGGTGCCTGGGCCCTCATCAGCCGTTCGTTGGTGCCCTCGGTCGAGACCGTCATCGCCACCGAGGCGGGCGCCGTCGAGGGTGCCGACATGTTGTTCGACGAACTCCTTGACGGTGATCCGGTGCCGGTGATTGACGTGGAACCCGATCACCTTGCGGTCCTGATCTTCACCAGCGGCACGGCCGGGTCGCCGCGTGCCGCGATGCTCTCGCACGGCAACCTGCGCTCGAACCTCGATCTCATGCTCAACGCCGGGGCTGGCGTGGCGCCCGCCGATGTGGTGTACGGCGTGCTGCCGGTGTTCCACATCTTCGGGCTCAACGTGGTGCTGGGCATGAGCCTCGCCTGCGGTGCCACGGTGGTGCTCGTCCAGCGGTTCGACCCCTCGACGGCGCTCGACACGATCCGCGAGCGGCAGGTGACCGTCATCCCGGGTGCACCGCCACTGTGGTTGGCGTTCAGCCACTTCGACGAGGCTCCCGCCGACAGCTTCGCCTCCGTGCGACTGGCCCTCACCGGGGCGGCGAAGATGCCCGAGGAGGCCATGCGCCGACTGCACGACAAGTTCGGGCTGGTCCTGCTGGAGGGCTACGGCCTCACCGAGGCGTCGCCGGTGGTCACCTCGTCGGCAGGTCTGCCGCAGAAGGTCGGCTCCGTCGGCAAGGTGCTGAGCGGTATCGAGGTGCGCATCGTCGACGAGCATGGCGACGACGTGTTGCGCGGTGACGCGGGTGAGGTGCTGGTGCGCGGCCCCGGCGTGTTCCTCGGCTACTACGACGAACCGGAGGCCACGGCGAAGGTGCTCGACGGAGACGGCTGGCTGCACACCGGCGACCTTGCCGTCACCGATGACGACGGATTCCTCTACCTCGTCGATCGTGCGAAGGACCTCATCATCGTGAGCGGTTTCAACGTGTACCCGGCCGAGGTCGAGGAAGTGCTGGCCGAGCATCCCGCTGTGAAGGAGGTGGGTGTGGTGGGTGTGCCGCACCCGCACACCGGTGAGGCCGTGAAGGCGTTCGTGGTGCTCGAGCCCGGCGCCACTGCGCACGAGGACACCTTGGTGACCTGGTGCCTCGACCACCTCGCTCGCTACAAGTGCCCGTCGAAGATCCTGTTCGTCGACGAACTGCCGCGCAACGTGAGCGGCAAACTCCTCCGTCGCAGCCTGGCCTGACCAGCCGGCCAACGCCCAGCCCCAACGCCCTCACTGCCCCTGCTTTCGCGAGGACGTCGCGCCCGTTTCATGGTGGGCTCACCATCAGGCCGCGACGTCCTCCCCGGTTGGGGTGGGGGTGGGGGTCCCGGTGGGGGTGGGGGTTCGGGTGGGGGTGGCGATGAGGAAGCCGATGAAGAGGGCGACGATGCCCATGAGCAGCGTGACGGCGAACGCCCGGTCCTTGCCGAGCCGGCCCGCCAGCGAACCGCTGGCCGACAGCACCAGCGTGCCCACGGCGATGACGACGTTGCCGAGGGCGAGTCGACCGGGTGCCGACACGCTGCGGGCGGCACCGAGGGAGGGCAGCCGCCCACGCCACACGCGCCAAGCGCTCCACAGGGCGCCGGCGATGATGACGAGCGCCGCCACTCCCGACCCGACGGCAGCCAGCACCCGCGGCGCCACGCCGAACACGTCCTTGCCGGTGGGAAGCTCGGTGCCCGACACACCCACCTTCGTGGGGGCAAAGAGGACGACGCCCACCGTGAGGCCGCTGAGGAACACCAGCCATCCGCGCACTCGGTTGCCGACCCGCTCGCCGGCCAGCAGGTAGACGGTGCCGAGGGCCAGCCACGGCACGTTCAGCACCGCCCCGGCCAGATAGAAGACCCGGAACGAGCCCAGGCCCCATCCGGTGGCCTCGGCCCACCAGAGGGCCAGCGAGCCCAGTGCGAACAGGGCGAGCGACACCGTCCAGGCGAGCTCGTGGGGTCGATGACGGCGCAGCCAGCGGTCGAGCGTGCTGAGGCAGAACGCCATCGCCACCAACGTGGCGGAGGCGGCGAGCGCTGCGTTCATCGCCGCCGACTCTAGGGGAATTCACACCCGACCAACTTTGTGAACAGATGCACGAGTGCATAACGTGACCCTCGATGTCCCCCGATCGTCCACGTCGCCGCATCCCCGATGCCACGGTGTCGCGGCTGCCGGTGTACCTCGGCATCCTCGCCGACCAGGCGCAGGCGGGAGTCGCCAACATCTCCAGTGACGGCCTGGCCGAACTGGCCGGCGTGAACGCCGCCAAGGTGCGCAAGGATCTCAGCTATCTGGGCAGCTATGGCACCCGCGGCGTGGGCTACGAAGTCGGCTATCTCGTGTACCAGATCCGACGTGAGCTGGGCCTCACTCACGACTGGCCGGTCGTGATCGTCGGCGCCGGCAACCTGGGCCAGGCCCTCGCCGGGTACGGCGGGTTCGGCGAACGTGGCTTCCCGGTGGTGGGCATCGTCGACATCGACAAGGGCAAGGTGGGCTCTGTGCTGGGCGGCCTGCGTGTGCGCCACATCGACGAGTTGCCACAGCTCGTGCAGGCAAAGCGGGTGAACATCGGCGTACTGGCCACGCCGCCGTCCGCCGCACAGGATGCGGCCGATCGCCTCGTGAAGGCGGGCGTGACGAGCATCCTCAACTTCGCGTCGGTGGTGCTCACGGTGCCGCGGGCCATCGAGGTGCGCAAGGTCGACCTTGCGGTGGAACTGCAGATCCTCAGCTACCACGAACAGCGTCGGGCGGGCGGTGCGATGCACGCCGTTGGGTCCGGCCGGTCGGCGAGCGCGTAGGGTGGACACCGCATGAGCATCGTGGTCATCGGTGTCAACCATCGCACCGGCCCCATCGACCTTCTCGAGCGCGTCGCCGTGCAGCGTGACGCGCTGGGCAAGGCCATCACGGGGCTCGTGGGTCGCGCCAACATCCGCGAGGCAGTGGTGCTGAGCACGTGCAACCGCACCGAGGTGTACGCCGTGGCCGAGCGTTTCCATGGCGCATACGCCGACATCCGCGACTTCTTCTGCGAACTCGGCGGCCTGCACGCCGACGACTTGCACCCGCACCTCTACAGCCAGCACGACGACGCCGCGGTGGAGCACCTCTTCTCGGTGGCCGCAGGGCTGGAATCGGCCGTGCTGGGCGAGAGCGAGATTCTCGGCCAGGTGCGTTCGGCGTGGGAGATGGCCCAGACCGAAGGCGGTGCCCGGGCCACGCTGAACCTGCTGTTCCGCCACGCGCTCGAAACCGGAAAGCGTGCGCGCACCGAGACCGGTATCGGCACGCACACCACCTCGGTGAGCCATGCGGCGGTCGAGATGGCCAACGAGCGTCTCGGCTCGCTCGCCGGACGCCGGGTGTTGGTGGTGGGCGCCGGCGACATGGGTGAGGGCATCGCCGTGGCGCTGGTGGGTGCCGGTGCCACCGACATCACCGTCATCAGTCGTACACCGGAGCGCGCCGAGAAGTTGGCGTCACGGGTGGGCGGTCGCATCGTTCCCTTCGCCGAACTGTCGGGCGCCATGGCGAATGCTGATGTGCTGCTCACCTGCACGGGCGCTGGCTCGGTGATCATCGACCGCGACCTCGTGGCTGCAGCCCGCGCTGGCATCGACTCGCCGCTGCTGGTGGTCGACATCGCCGTGCCGCGCGACGTGGCCGCCGACGTGGTGAGCCTTCCGGGCGTCACCGTGCTGAACCTCGACGACCTTCGCGACTGGGCGGCGCGGGGCGTGGCCCACCGGCAGGTGGAGGCCGACCGCGTGCGATCCATCGTGGGCGACGAGGTGGAGCGCTTCACCGTGGAGTCGACCGCTCGGCAGGCCGCTCCGCTGGTTGCGCAACTCCATGAGAAGGCCGAAGCCGTGCGGCAGGCCGAGGTCGAGCGCTTCGGCCACCGTCTCGCGGGGCTCACCGCGGCGCAGCGTGAGGCGGTGGAGGCACTCTCGAAGGGCATCGTCGCGAAGCTGCTCCATCAGGTGAGTGTCCGACTGAAGGACGACGCCGGCACGCCGCAGGGCGAGCGCAATGCCGCCGCCGTGCGCGACCTCTTCGACATCGGCTGAGCTCCATGTCGCTGCTTCGCCTCGCCACCCGCGGCAGTGCGCAGGCCACGGCACAGTCGTCGGCGGTTGCCGATGCGCTGCGTGCCGCCCACCCGGGTTTGACCGTGGAGTTGGTGTTCGTCGAGACGCTCGGCGATCAGCGCGCCGACGTGCCGCTGCACCAGATGGGCGGGCAGGGCGTGTTCGTGAAGGAGGTGCAGCGAGCGGTGCTCGACGGCCACGCCGACATCGCAGTGCACAGTGCGAAGGACCTCCCGTCTGCCACGGCCGACGGACTCCAGCTGGCGGCGTTCTGTGCGCGGCGGGATGCACGCGACGCGCTGATCGGCCGGTCGCTCGACGCGCTGCCGAAGGGGGCCACCGTGGCGACGGGCTCGGTTCGTCGGCGAGCACTGTTGCAGCAGGTGCGTCCCGACCTCCGGTTCGTGGAACTCCGCGGCAACATCGCCACCCGCCTGACGAAGGTGCCGGAGGGCGGAGCGCTGGTGATGGCGGTGGCCGCGCTCGAGATCCTCGGCCTCACCGACCGCATCGCCCACGTGCTGGAGCTCGACCCGTTCGTCCCAGCGCCGGGTCAGGGATGCGTGGCGGTGGAATGCCGCGCTGACGACGCGGTGACAGCCACCCTGCTGCGTGCAGTGGATGACGAACCCACGCGAACCGTCGTGTCGGCCGAGAGAGAGTTCCTCGCCGAACTCGGCTCGGGGTGCTCACTGCCGGTGGGGGCGCATGCTGCTGCCGGGGTGATCACCGGGTTCCTCGCCGACCCCGCGGCGGGGAGGGCGTCGACCAGGTCGGCACCGATCGCGGAGGCGGCAGCGTTGGCGCGGGCCATGCGCCGCGAGGTCGAGGGCGGCTGAACCATGGCGGGTCCGCTCGATGGCCGCCGGGTGGTGATCACCCGCGCCGCCGAGCAGGCCGACGAACTGGCCGAGCTGGTGCGGTCGGCCGGAGCGGTGCCGGTGGTGATGCCGTTGGTGACCGTCGAATCGGTGCCGGGTGAGGCCGATCGTCTCGCCGGCGTGGACCCCCTTGGATTCGACTGGCTGGTGGTGACCTCGCCGAACGGCGCCCGCGCCTACACGGCATCGAAGCGAACTGCCCCGACCCGGGTGGCTGCGGTGGGCACCGCCACGGCAGCGGCGCTGGAGGCGGACGGCATCCCCGTGTCGTTCGTTCCCTCTCGCCAGAACGCCGAGGGACTGCTGGCCGAGATGCCGCCGGTCACGGAGGGTCGGGTGCTGCTCGTGCAGGCCGAGGCGGCCGAACCGACGGTGGCCGACGGCCTGCGCGCCCGGCACCTGGAGGTGACGGTGATCCGGCCCTACCGCACGGTGCCGGTTCGTCCCTCCGCGGCCGATCAGTTGGCGGCGTTGTCGGCCGATGCCGTTCTGTTCGCCAGTGGCTCCGCGGCGCGGGCCTGGCACGCCGTTTTCGGGTCATCGGCGCCGGCACTGGTGGTGTCGATCGGCCCTCGCACCACGGCTCTGGCGAACGGTTTGGGCCTCAAGGTGAACCTCGAGGCGGCCGATCATTCCCTGTCGGGGCTCGTCGACGTGCTCGTCGCCCACCTCGACAAGTTTTCGTGACCTGTTGCGTTCGGCAACCACCCAACGGGAGAATGTTGGCTTGATGAATCGACTGGGGGCAGCTCGGCGCTGGCTCCTCCTCGGAGGTGCTGCCGCGGTAGCGGCGACGGTGGGTGTCACCCACGTCGCTGCCGAGTGGCGCGCCGCCGTGTCGAGCTCGGCACCCGTCGCCGGCCAGACGCCGTCGGTGTCGGCCGACGGCCGGTACGTCGTGTACGCCGGCGCGCCGGCGGACATGAGCGACGGACACACGAGCACCGTCTATCTGCGTGATCGCCTGATGGGTTGGGTGACCGAACTCACCAAGTCGGCGGCCGGGCTTCGTCCGGGCAACTCGGTGATGCCCGTCATCAGCTCCGATGGTTGTTCGGTGGCCGTGATCACCGAGTACGCGTACGACCTGTTCCGCGACGACGACACCGCCGATCGCTGGGACGTGTATTCGCTGCGTCTGCCCTCGTGCGGTGGTCGGCTCGGCGACTGGGAGCTCGTGTCGACGTCGGCCTCGGCGGGCTTCGACGCGAGTGCCGCCGACGACGTGAGTCCGCTCTTTGCGCCGGCCCTGTCGGGTGAGGGAACCGTCGTGGCATACACCGAACGGTTCTCGGTCGACGCCCCGGACCTCACCCGGGTGTCGCTCGTCGACCTCGGCATTCCACTGGGCCAACCCGGCCGCCTCGTGGCAGTGGCTGGCACGCCGATCGCATCACCCGACTCCACCTTCCGTTTCCGCGGCGTTCGTGAACCGTCGATGAGCGCCGACGGTGACGTGGTTGCGTTCACCTCCGACGCCGACCACGCCGGTCTTCGCGGTGAATGGGGAACCGGTCCGCAGCAGGGCGGCTTCGCCACGTCGAACGTGTTCGTGTGGGACCGCACGGCGCTCGACCCCGCTGCGTCCGTCCGCAACATCGGTGTGGTGGGGAAGCCCACCGGTGAGGCAGGCAGCCCGGCGGTGTCGGGAGACGGCAATGCCGTGGCGTTCACCTCCACCGCCACCAACCTGGTGCCCGGAGCCACGCTGCCACCGTGCGCAGCAGTGTGCGTGCCCCAGGTGTATCTGCTCGATCGCACCTCGGGTTCGATCACGCTGGTGAGCCGTGTCCCCGGTGACCCGACAGCCCCGCCCGTGGGAGCCGACTTCGGTGCCACACTGCCGGCGCTCGGTCGCACGGGCGATCAGGTGGCGTTCGTGAGCCGATCCACCAACCTGTTCCCCACGCGCAGCGCCGATGTGGGTGGCGCCCTCGACGGCGACATCGTGGTGGCCGTGCCGGCGACGGGCGAGGTGCAACGTGTGACCGTCCTCTCCGACGGCATCACGCCGGCCCCCATGGCGAACTCGCACCCGAAGCTCTCGGCCACCGGCAGGGTGGTGGTGTTCGACACGCTGGCCGGCGTCGCGTTCGGCGGGACCTCCGGTGATGGCCGCAGCGTGGCAATGGTCGACCGCCTTCCGAAGGTGTCGATGAGCGGTCTCGACATGGGCAGCATCGTGGTGGGTTTCCCGGGGCCCGAGTGGTACCTGGTGGTGAAGAACCCCGGTCCGTCGTCGTTCGTGCCGTCGCTCGTCGAGGTCGACAACCCTGACTTCCTCATCAGCGGCGGCTCCTGCGTCGACCAGGCGAACACTGCCGTGCCCCCGGGTGGGTCGTGCACGGTGAACCTGATGTTCATGCCCAGCAAGGACGGCCCGGCCGACGGCACGCTGACCGTGCACGAATACGGCTTCGACGCCATTGCGGTGTCGAGCCACCTTCACGGTTTCGGTGGCGAGCCAGCGCTGTCGCCGAGCCCCGGCGGTGCCGACGGCGGCTCGGTGGTGGTGGGGGCCCAGTCGGAGCCGATGTCGTTCGGCGTGTTCAACATCGCCTTCAACCTCACCACTATCTCGTCGATCCGGATCGAAGGGGAAGACCCGGGCAACTTCAAGGTGGTCACCGACACGTGCACCGGACAGACACTCGACGCGTCGGCCGGGTGCATCGTGCAGGTGGCCTTCGCGCCCATTGCGTCGGGGCGCCGCACCGCACGTGTTGTGGCCACCACCGACAAGGGGGCGTACACCACGATGCTGGTGAGCGGCGAAGGTCGCTGGAACCCGACGCTGTCGATGTCGACGGACGCCGTGGTGGCACCGTCGAAGCTTGCGGTGAAGGGCAGCGGGTTCTCGCCGTACACGGCGGTCACGGTCGGTTGGGCCGACGGCTCGGGTCGTTCGGTGGTCACCATCAGCGACCCGTACGGCACCATCCAGGCCGAGTTGGTGGTGCGGCCCGGACAGCGTTCGGGCCCGCGCACGGTGGTGGCGCAGACCGCCGACGGTCAGACCGCCACGGCTGATGTCGACGTGGTGATGCCGCGGTCGGCACCGATCAGCAAGACCTCGCGCCGGCCCTGACGCGGGTCAGGCCTTCACCAGCACACCGCTCAGCAGCACGTTCGGCTTGCACGAGTCGGTGGTGAGGTCGCCCAGACCCGAGCACGTGACCGTGACCACCAGGTTTTCGCCGGCCTTCAGTTCGATCGGCGTCACGAGCGGTTGGTCGACATCGCTGTAGGTGGTGCTGAGGTTGTAGGTGAACAACGTCTTGTCGTTGCGAGCGACCACCAGCGTGCCTTGGTCGCCGAGAGGGTTCTGGATGATGAGGTCGGTGATGCGCAGGGTTCTCCCGCCCGGCACCGTGTACTTGTTGGAGCCGGTCTCGCCCTGCTTCACCGAGATCGACAAGGGCACGTTGACGATGGTGCCGCTCGCGGCATCACTGGGCACGGTCGTGTCGGGCGAGTCGGGCGTGTCGGGCGCGGCAGTGGAGCCGACCGTGGTGCTGGCGGTGGGCGCGATGTCGGACACGGCGTTGCGAGCTGCGTCGCGAATGGCCGGCTTCACCACGCCGTACCAGCCACCCACCACCACGGCGGCGGCGGTGGCGAGGGCGAGGAGTCGACCGAACAGACGCTCGGGCACCATCGGAGCCTGCACGAAGGTGGCCAGCGCGGTGGCGTCGGGGGCGCCGGCTTGGTCGGCGTCGATGCGGAACTGGATGCTGCGCGACTGACGCTGCCACTGCCGCTTCTTGGCCCGAACCTTG
>CAZQPJ010000014.1:0-19736 GCA_964595105.1 uncultured Bifidobacterium sp. | reverse complement strand
ACAAGCGGCTGCTGAAGGACGAGTACTGGAAGGCTGCCGGCCGCAGCATCTGAGCCCGCCCAGCCGTGAGGCTCGGTCGCCCCACCTGTCAGCGAGTTGCGGACGCCGCGTGGAGGCGTGCAAGCGTGCGTGCCAGCCGTTCGCTTTCCACGCGCCCGAACACCGGCGTGGCCCCTGCCTGCGCCACGTCAGCGAAGTGACGCACCATGTCGGCATACGCCCATCCGCCGTCACAGGTCTCGGCGGTCTGCGTGCCGTCGCGATGGAGACGGAGAATCTCGCTCGGATCAACCGGCCCCGGAACGAACATTCCCGAGAGTTCGAGCGACTCCTCGGAGCCCACGAGCGCCCACGAGCGTGTGTGCGGCGCATCGAACGACACGTGGAAAGCCGTGGTGAATCCGGCACCCCAGTCGACGGAGCCCGACATGGTGAGGTCGACACCCATCTCGTTGCGAACCGCCGAAGCGTGAACGGTCTCGGGCTCGCGGCGGGCCATCAGCATGAACGGGGCGATGCAATAGATGCCCACGTCGAACAAGGCACCGGCACCGCGATGATCCAGTCGGTGATCGCCCGATGTCTGGTCGATCGGCCAACTGAAGTGCGCTCTCCCCCACTGCGGTCGCCCGACGGTGCCATCGTGAACCAACTCCAGGACGCGGCGGGCCCGGGGATGGTGAGGCCACATGTACGCCTCGAGCACCACGAGTCCCGCCGCCTCCGCATGATCGAAGACCTCGGCCGTGTGCTGGGGTGTGAGCGTGAGCGGCTTCTCGCACAGCACGTGCTTGCCCGCATCCAGCGCCCGATGGGTCCACTCTGCGTGGAGGTCGTTCGGCAGTGGGTTGTAGACCGCGTCGATGTCGGAGCGGCGCAGAAGTTCGAGATACGGCTCCGATGAGTCGCCGTTGCGGCTCGGCGCCGCCACCACCTCGTGCCCAGCACGTTGGAACGCGGGCTCGAGGCTCTTCCGGAAGATGCGGCTGGAACCGCCGAGAACACCCCACCGCATCAGGAGAGCACGACCATCCGGATCTCCGTCATCTCCTTCACGCTGAAAGCGGGCCCCTCACGGGTGTTGCCGCTGTCGCGCAGGCCGCCGTAGGGCTGCTGGTCGGCGCGCCAGGTGGGCACCTCGTTCACCAGCACACCGCCGTAGTCGAGAACTCGCACCGCCTTCAGCGCCGTCGAGATGTCGGCGGTGAAGATGGCAGCCTGAAGTCCGTACTTGCTGTCGTTCGCCATCGCCAGCGCTTCGTCGAGATCGTCGTATTCGGTCACCGTCACCACGGGTCCGAACACCTCGTTGGCGCACACCTTCATGTCGTGGCGGGCCCCAGTGATGACGGTGGGACGCAGAACACCGTTGTCGTCGAGGGTTCCACCAGTGGCGACCGTGGCGCCCTGCTCGTGCGCCTCGGCCACCCACGCTGCGACACGGTCTCGCTCGCTGCGCGAGATGAGCGCCGACACGTCGGTGGCGTCATCCATGGGGTCGCCCACCACGAGCGTGTTCACGTGGGCCACCAGGGCCTCGGTGAACCTCGAGGCGATGCTCGAGTGCACGAAGACGCGCTGGGTGCTGATGCAGCTCTGACCGGCGTGGCTGAAGCCCGCCACCTTGATCTTGGCGGCGGCGGTCGCCCAGTCACCGTCGGCTTCGATGATGCACGGGGCATTGTTCCCGAGTTCGAGGCCCACACGCTTGCGAGGCGCCCTCGAGCGAATCGCCCAGCCCACCTCCGGTGACCCGGTGAACGTGATGAGGGCGATGTCGGGGTGATCGACCAACGCATTCCCCACGGTGCTGCCGCCACCCGTGACCACGTGGAGGTAGTCGGAAGGAAGGCCGCACTCGTCGATGAGCATTTCGGCGAGCCGAAGGCTGCTGAACGGCGTCTGGCTGGCGGGCTTCAGCACCACGGGGCAACCAGCGGCAATGGCGGGGCCCAGCTTGTGCGCCACGAGATTCAGGGGAAAGTTGAAGGGAGCGATGGCGCCCACGACGCCGATCGGAACCCGGAGGGTGAAGCCGAGCTTCCCCTCCCCAGACGGGATGGCGTCGAGCGGAATCATCTCGCCACCCAACTTGCGGGCCTCGGCAGCAGCGAACAGGAATGTTCCCACCGCGCGCTCCGCCTCCACCCGGGCGGTCTTGATGGGCTTGGCCGCCTCCTTCGCGATGATCTCGGCGAACTCGTCGCGGCGCGCCGCTAGACGTGCCGCTGCCTTGTCGAGAATCTCGGCCCGCTTCCAGAGCGGAAGCGGGTTCCGATGCAGTGCAGCCTTCGCTGCAGCCACGGCGGCATCCACGTCACTGGCGCCCATGGCGGGAATCGTGCCGATGACGGAGTCGTCGTACGGGGAACGGACGGTGATGGTGTCACTCATGCGGCCGACGATACTGGGCCGATGACTTCGAGTCTCCATCCCTATCTCGACTGGCCGGGACCGATTCCGTTCGCCCATCGCGGTGGTGCCAGCGACGTCCCGGAGAACACGATGCCGGCCTTCGAGTACGCAGTGAACCTCGGCTACCGCTATGTGGAGACCGACGTTCACGTGACATCCGACGGGGTGCTCGTCGCCTTCCACGACAACGACCTCACCCGCACGTGCGGTCGACCGGGCCGGATCAGCGATCTCCCGTGGAGCGACGTGCAGACCGCACGTGTCGACGGCAGGGCTCCGATCCCGCTGCTCGAGGACCTTCTCGGCGAGTGGCCCGATCTGCGGGTCAACATCGACTGCAAGACCGATGCAGCCGTCGACGCGTTGGTGGCCGCCATCGGACGCACGAACAGCCTCCATCGCGTCGCTCTCGGCGCCTTCAGCGACGCCCGCCTCCGCCGACTGCGCACCGCCCTCGGACACGGCGCGTGCACCGTGCTCGGGCCGGCCGGTGTTGCCTCGCTGCGGTTCGGCACGATGCGTCGTACCGATGCACTGGCTGCACAGGTGCCCGTTCGGCAGGGGCCACTCGTGGTGACGAACGAGGCGTTCGTGGTGCGGGCGCATCGCCGAGGTCTCGCCGTGCACGTCTGGACCATCGACGATGCTGCCGAGATGCATCGCCTGCTCGACATCGGTGTCGATGGCATCATGACCGACCGTCCGCAGGTACTGAAGCAGGTGTTCGAGGAGCGTGGGTTGTGGCGGTGAGTCCGGGGTTCTCGTCCGTACGAAGCGCGCGTCACATGGTGGCGAGTGCCGATCAACTGGCCACGCAGGCGGGGCTCGAGATGCTGGCCCGCGGCGGCAACGCGGTCGATGCCGCCATCGCCACGAACGCTGCAATCGCCGTCACCGGGCCGCATCTGTGTGGAATGGGAGGCGACCTCTTCGCTCTCGTCCACCACCAGGGCGAGGTGGTCTGCCTGAATGCAAGCGGGCGCGCAGGTTCGGGTGCCTCTGCCGACGTGTTGCGGGCAGAGGGCCACACCGTGATGCCGTTCCGGCACGATGTGAGGGTCGTCACCGTGCCGGGCTGTGTCGACGGATGGGCAGCCCTCCACGAGCGATTCGGCACCATGCCGTTGGCGGAGCTCCTGGCGCCCGCCATTCGCCTGGCTTCGGAAGGATTCCCTGCGAGTCCACTTCTCGTCGCGTCAGCGGGTCTGGTCGACGCACGGGCATCCGAGACGCTCCACGAGCTCGTGTCGCAGGCGCGCCGGCCGGGGGCGCGTGTGCGCAGGCCCGGTGTTGCCAGGGCACTCAGCGCGATTGCCGGCGAGGGTCGCGACGCCTTCTATCTCGGCGAGTTCGGGAAGGGATTGCTCGCGTTGGGTCGAGGTTGGTTCACCGAGGACGACCTCCGGCAGACGCCCGACTGGGTGGCGCCGCTCCGGGAGTCGGCATTCGGGGTCGACCTCTGGACGGTGCCACCCAACTCACAGGGGTACCTCGTCCTCGGTGCAGCTGCACTCGCCGATCGCGTCGGTCTGCCCGCCGACCCCGACGATCCGCTCTGGGCACACCTCCTCATCGAGGCGGCATCAGCGGCCGGACACGATCGACCCGATGTCCTGCATGCTGGAGCAGACGGACGCCAGTTGCTCGACCGGATCGGCCGACGACTCGGAATGATCGACCGTGTGGCGGCGAGTCGGCGGCCGAATCCCGCCGCAACCGGAGACACCACCTACCTGTGCACCACCGACTCGTCCGGTATGGGCGTGTCGCTGATCCAGTCGAACGCGTCGGGCTTCGGCTCGTGGGTGGTGGAACCGGCGACCGGCATCAACCTGCACAACCGAGGCCTCGGCTTCTCGCTCGAGAAGGGCCACCCGGGCGAACTCGCGCCGGGTGTACGCCCGCCGCACACACTCTCACCAGCGCTCGCCACCCGAGGTGCCGATCTGGCGGCGGTGTTCGGCACGATGGGCGGCGACGGCCAACCTCAGATCCTCCTGCAGTTGGCGGCGCGACTGTTCGGGCATCAGCAATCGCCGGCGGCCGCCATCCGAGCCGGCCGGTGGGTGCTTCGCGGCCCGGTGACCGGCTTCGACACATGGACCGCCGAGGAGGGCCCGGTGGTGATGGTGGAGGGCAACGCTCCCGACACGTGGGCGAGTGACCTCGCCGCCCGCGGCCACCGAGTCGACCGCACCCCTCCGTTCGACAGCATGTTCGGCCATGCTCATGCCATCCTGCGCGACGACGAGGGCTTCTGGAGCGGCGATGCCGACCCGCGCGCGAGGGTCGGATCAGTAGCGGGACAGTGATCTAGCCTTCGGCGATGTCAACGCTGCTGGTTCTCTCCGATTGCAGACTCCCCGACGGAACCCTCACCTCGCTGCACATCGCCGACGGCACCGTGGTGGCACTCGGAGCACCCGCACCGGCAGAGGCCCGCGTCGTGAACGTCGACGGCCGGCTCGCTCTGCCAGCCTCGGTGGAACCACACGCTCATCTCGACAAGGCCTTTCTCGCGGAGAGGGTTCCCAACCCCACGGGCGACCTCATGGGCGCCATCGAGTCACTGGAGGCGAACCGCCACCTCATCAACCGCGACGAGACGGAACTCCGGGCCGAGCGAGCGGCTCGACTCATCGCGTCGAACGGCGCCACGCACATCCGAACGCACGCCGATCTCACAGCGGGCAACGGAACCGAGTCCGTCGAGGCGCTGATCGCAGTGAGAGATCGGCTCCGTGACCTCGTCACCATCGAGGTGGTCGCGCTCTGCGATTTCCCCTTCGCCGGACCCGCCGGCGCCAACGCCAGGGCCCTGCTGAGGGATGCTGTCGCACTCGGGGTCGACCTCGTGGGCGGATGTCCTCACCTCGAGGACGACCCCGCTGCAGCGAACGAGGCGTACCTGGCGGCAGCGGCCGAGGCTGGTCTGCCGCTCGATCTGCACGCCGACGAGACGCTCGACGCACACCACAACTCCCTCCCCGACCTTGCGCAGCGTGTGATGGCGTCGGGCTTTCCCCACAGGGTGACGGCCAGTCACTGCGTGAGCCTCGGCATGCAGCCAGTCCGTGAACAGGAACGTGTGGCCGAGATGCTGGCGAGCGCCAACATCAGCGTGGTGGCCCTTCCGGCGACGAACCTGTTCCTCCAGGGACGCGAATATCCGTCGGCGATGCCACGCGGCCTCACCGCCGTCGGGGCGCTCCTGAGGGCAGGTGTCAACGTTGCCGCAGGGTGGGACAATCTCCAGGATCCGTTCAACCCGATGGGGCGTGGCGATTGCTTCGAGACTGGCGCCCTGATGGTGATGGCCGGCCACATGCTGCCCGAGCAGGCCCTCCACAGCATCGCGAACGCAGGCAGGCGTGCTGCGGGGATACCCGATGCTGGCCCCGTGGTGGGATGCCGCGCCGACCTGGTGCTGGTCCACGCCGCCACGATTCGCGAGGCGCTCGCAGCGGCTCCCTCCGACCGTCTGGTGATGCGGTCGGGCGAGTTCGTCACCCGAGTCTGAGTTCGATCCAGCCGTCTGCGTCGACCCTCACCGGATACGTGACCAGGTCCACGCATGCCGGTCGACCCTTTGCCTCACCAGTGTGCACGTCGAACCGACCGTTGTGTTTCGGGCACTCGATCTGGGTACCGAACACGAACCCGTCGCTGAGGTGAACCTTGGCGTGGGTGCAGAGTCCGTCGGTGGCGGCGAGGCGACCCGACTCGTCGCGATAGACGGCGAAGGTGGCATCGCCGTGGTCGAATCGCATCACGTCAGCCTCCTCCAGCGACGCCGCCTCGGCCACCCTCACCCACTGCTCCGTCATGCAGCACCAGAGGGAACGGTGCGCTGCACGAAGTACCCGGGCTCGCTCTGCTGTCGACGCAGGGCAGGGATGATCTCGCGGTACGCGGCGGCGATCGACGGGTACGGAGGCGGCATGTCGGCCTTCACGGCCTCGTGCAACGCCGGCAGGGCGTGGTACGGCACATTCGGGAACATGTGATGTTCGACGTGGTAGTTCATGTTGAGGTAACAGAAGCGGTTGAGTCGATTCATGTAGACGGTGCGCGTGTTGAGCCGATGGTCGAGCACGTCCTCGGCGAGTCCGGCATGCTGCGTGGTGCCGTAGAGCACCAGGAGCCAACGCCCGTAGAAGGTCGGCAGCACCACATACATCGCCGGTTCGATGGATCCGGTCCAGAGCACCGCCACCAGCACCAGCAGGTACACCACCACGTAGGCACGCGCGGTGCGGACGGCCTTCGGTTTCTCGCTCTCGGGCAGGTACTCGAGTTCTTCCGCCGTGAAACGACCCACCACGTTGAGGCCGATCTTCTTCCATTCCTTCCACACGCTCAGCACGGCGAAACACTCCAACGCGATCTTCCAGAACGGAGTGGGGCGCGGATAGGCGATTTCGGGGTCGAGGCCGACGACGATGGTGTCGGAGTGGTGCCGGGTGTGGCTCCACTTCCAACTCACCGCCTCGCGGATGTCCATGAACGATGCCAGGTTGTAGACGGCCGTGTTGAGCCACGGGGTGGCGAAGGCGGTGCCGTGACCGCACTCGTGCCACCGTGCGTCGCTGAGCGACCCATAGAGCGTGCCGTACACGAAGAACGCCGGCACGGCCCACCAGGTTCCCCACGAGAGGTGTCCGAGCACGCCGAACAGCACCAGCAGGGCGAGCCAGAGCGCGGTGTGCGCGAGGGCAGGTGAATCGCTCCGCTGCACGAGCCGCTTCATCGTGGCGCGGTCGACCGGGCATCGGTACCAGTCGGCATCGGCGAGACCGCGCGCTCGTGCTGCCTCACGTTCTGGGCCCACCAGGGAGTAGTCGCGCTGTTCGGATTCCGCGAGAGTCACGAGGGATAACCTACTCGCCTACTCCTGCGACCACCGGTGAGGACGACATGGTCATCGAGATGCTCACCTTCGAGATCGAACCGAGCGAACGTGCACAGTGGCTCGAGGTGGAGGAACGCACCTGGAGCCGCTTCCTCGAACAGCAGCGCGGCTTCGTGCGCAAGCAGATGTGGGTCGACCGGGAGACACCGGGACTGGTGCATGCCGTGATCTGGTGGACCGATCAGGAGAGCTGGTTCTCCATTCCGAAGGACGAACTCGGTGTGGTTGATGCGTCGATGGGCGTCTGGTACCGAGACTGCACGCTTCGCATCCTCGATGTCATCCGCGACTGCTGAGTTCGCGGAAGTACGACAGGGTTTCGACGGCCGACTCGACCATCTCGCCCACGGCGCCACCATCCACGAGCGCCATGCCGATCGAATCGGGCTGCAGCCGTGCGACGAGTTCGATCAGGCCCTCCGCGACCCGGCGTGGCGTGCCGATGAGGCTCGTCGGGTCGTCGGGAGCGTCGGACCGGAAGCGGACCGAGGCGTAGAGCGCCACGTGCACCTGCCGATCGGTCGATCTGGCCCACCCGACCGCGGTTCCGACCTCGTCGAGGCGGAAGCCTGACAGGAACACGCCGTCCGCCTCACGTGCAGCGAGCCGATTCAGTTGCTCGCCCTTCGCGGCGACGAAGATCGGCACCCGCCGGGGAGGTGCTGCGTGCGGCATCGACCGGTAGTACGAGCTCTCGGTACCCGACATGGCGTCGCGGACCGTCCGGATGGCGTCGCGCATCACCGCGACAGGCTTCTCGAACGACAGGCCGAAGGGCTCGAGGCTCAGTGAACCACCGAGGCCGAGGCCGAGAACGGCTCGTCCACCGCTGAGTTCGTCGAGGGTGCTCCAGGTGGCGGCGAGAGCACCGGGATGACGGAGTACCGGAGAGGTGATGCCCACGCCGAGCCGGCACCGGGTGGTGCGCTGCGCGGCCGCAGCGAGGACCACGGCCGGGTCACGCATCGGGCCTTCGTCGGCCACCCACACGTCGTCGAAACCGCCCGCTTCGGCCTGCACCACGGCATCGACGAGTGCTCCCGCCGTCGTATCCGGGAACAACCAGACACCGGCACGAAGGTTGGGCCCGCCATGCGACACGGTGCTCATTGTGGCAGGGTGCGGCCGTGATGGAGCAGACACACACCACCACCGTCCTCAGACGAGCCACGCTCCCCTCGGGAGCGCTCGTCGACATCCACATCGCTGACGGTGTGATCGACACGATCGTTCCCGCCGTCCTGCATCTCGACGACGGCGTCGACCTGCAGGGCCGACTGGTGCTCCCTGCATTCACCGACACGCACGTTCACCTCGACAAGGCGCGCACCGGCGCACTCGCACCGGCCACCGCGGTGGGCCTCATGGGTGCAATCGACTCCCACGTCCGCATCCTCGAGGGCGGCCACTACACCGACGAGGCAGTGGTGGCCCGGTGCAGAGCAACCCTCGATCGACTCCTCCTCGGCGGGGTGCTCTCGGTGAGGGCCCAGCTGAACGTCGGCACCGAGGTGGGTCTCCGACACCTGGAGCTCATCCGAGAGGCAGCCGAGCCCTACAGGGAGTTCCTCGACATCCAACTGACGGCGATGATGCACACTCCCCTCACCGGTCCCGAGGGTGAGCCGAATCGGGCGCTGCTGAGGCAGTCGATCGAGTGGGGCGTCGACGTCATCGGCGGATGCCCGCATCTCGACCAGCGACCCGACGAGATGGTGAACCTCCTGTTCAAGGCAGCGTCGGAGGCAGGACTCCCCCTGGATCTCCACACCGACGAGACACTCGATCCCCGCATGTTCACCCTGCCGACCATGATCACACTGACGGAGGACTTGGGGCTGGGAGGCAGGGTGACGGCCAGCCATTGCGTCAGCCTGTCGATGCAGACCGAGGCCGTCCAGCACGAGACGGCCGAGCATGCGGCTGCCGTGGGACTCTCCGTGGTGGCACTTCCCCAGACCAACCTGTTCCTCAATGCCTACGACACCACGATGGCGCCTGCACGAGGAATCGCCCCGATCTCCGTGCTGGAGGCTCATGGCGTGGTTGTCGCCTCCGGTTCCGACAACGTGCAGGACCCGTTCAACCCGGTCGGCTCGACCGACCCGTTCGTCAACGCGGCGCTCCTGGTGATGGCGAGCCACCAGCTGCCGGGCAACGCCCTCCGGCAGATGTCGACAGCGGGAAGGTCCGTGATGGGGCTGCCCCACAACAGGATCGAGCCCGGTGGGGTCGCCGACCTCGTTGCCGTGTCCGTCGGCGACGTCAGCGCTGCCATCGCCGAGGCCCCCGCGAACCGCCTCGTGATCCGGCGAGGCCGAGTGGTGGCCACCACCGAGGTGGATCAGAGAATTCATCGGCGTCGATGAAGCGGCGGCACGACAGTGCAGCCTCCGCAAGGCAGCCGTAGTCTGAGGGTCCCCTCCGGGACAGGATCACGATGACCGAACTCGTGGCGAGAGCCTCCATCCCAACTCGACATGGCACTTTCGCCTGTGCGGTGTTCGCCGCGGGCGACGTCGAGCACATGGTGCTGTTCAAGGGAGACGTCGCCGATGGCTCCCCCGTGCTGGTTCGAGTGCACTCGGAGTGCCTCACCGGCGACGTGTTCGGCAGCCGTCGATGCGATTGCGGAGCTCAACTCGACCAAGCGCTGGAGCGCATCGCTGCCGAGGGTCGTGGAGCGCTCGTCTATCTCCGTGGTCACGAGGGTCGCGGTATCGGACTCGGCCAGAAGATCATCGCCTACAGCCTGCAGGACACCGGCCTCGACACCGTCGAGGCCAATCTGGCCCAAGGTCTCCCCGCCGATGCGCGCGATTACCGCGACGCCGCCGACATTCTCGGTCAACTCGGCGTTCGCTCGGTGCGGCTCATCACCAACAACCCTGAGAAGACCGGCCAACTCGAGCAGTTCGGCATCGTGGTCGACGAGCGAGTGCCATCGCTGACCACACCCACCCCCGAGAACGAGGCCTATCTGCGCACCAAGAGCCGGCGCATGGGCCATCTGATCGACGACATCAGCGTCTCGGCCTGAGCCACGGGCCCGGAGCGGCGCGCGTGGAGCGGCTCCACCGGCTACGGTCGCGGGATACCGTGATGCACGGGCAAGTTCACACTCCCGATACACGGACGCAATCAGGGGCGTCTGTTACCGGGACTAAGTTCTAGGGGAATGATGACGTCGACCGACACTTCGTCTGCTGCTTCGATCGCAGCACCGAACGGAGCACCAGCGCTCCGGTTCAAGAACCTGTCGATGACCTTTCCAGACGGCACCCATGCGGTCGACAACGTGAGTTTCGACGTGCACGGCGGCGAGTTCGTCACTGTGGTCGGCCCCTCCGGCTGCGGAAAGAGCACGTTGCTGCGCATCGCATCGGGTCTGCAGCCCCACACCGGCGGTACGTGTGACGTCGACCGGTCGAGCATCGGGTACGTCTTCCAGGATCCCCCGCTGCTCCCCTGGCGCACCGTGCAGCGCAACGTCGAACTCAACGCCGAACTGCAGGGAATGGACAAGGCCACACGTTCGCTGAAGGCGTCCGACGCCATCAAGCTGGTCAACCTCGTCGGGCACGAGGGCAAGTACCCCAAGCAGCTGTCGGGTGGCATGAAGATGCGGTGCTCACTCGCCCGTTCGTTGGTGCTCCGGCCGAAGGTGTTCCTGTTCGACGAGCCATTCGGTGCGCTCGACGAAATCACGCGTGAACGACTCAACGACGAACTCATCAGCCTCTTCCAGAGCGAGAAGTTCGCAGGTCTGTTCATCACCCACAGCATCCAGGAGGCGGTGTTCCTCTCGACGCGCGTCATCGTGATGTCGGCCCGGCCCGGACGCATCGTGGGCGACTACTCCGTTCCTTTCCCGTTCCCTCGCCAACACGACCTTCGCTACGAGGCGGCGTTCGCCGAGTTGTGCGGCCGCATCAGCGCCGATCTGAAGGACGCTCACTCATGACCAGCCTTCACGAACTCGAGTCGGTGGCCGAGGCGGCGGTGACCAGTGCTGTCGAGGACGACTTTCCCCAGTCGAACGTCCGCGACACCAAGGAATCACGCATTGCCACCCTGATTCCGCCGGCCATCACCTTCGTGCTGTTCCTTCTCGTCTGGTACGCGTACAGCCGCTTCAACTTCGACAACGCGGTGCAGCGCCGGAATGCGCTCCCCTATCCGCACGACGTCATCACCAAGGGTTTCATGCCCATCACCGACCCGGTGAACGGTCTTCGGCCGATCATCGGCTACATGTGGCCCACCGTGAAGGTGACCGTCCTCGGCCTGCTGGTCGCCGTCATACTCGGCACGTTCCTCGCCGTGGTGATGAACCTCTCGAAGGGCCTCGAGCGTGCGTTCTTCCCGTACGCGGTGGTGCTCCAGACGGTGCCGATCCTGGCCATCACGCCGCTGTTGACGCAGTTGTTCGGTGAGCGTCTCGGAGTACGTCTGGTGGTGACGGTGCTCATCGCCATCTTCCCGGTCATCACGAACACGCTGTTCGGTCTCCAGAGCACCGACCAGTTGCACCACGACCTCTTCACGCTGAACCAGGTGAGCCGACTCACCCGCTTGCGCAAACTCGAACTGCCCAGCGCCCTCCCGGCCATGATGACCGGTCTGCGCATCGCGTCCGGTGGCGCCGTGATCGGCTCCATCGTCGCCGACTTCTTCTTCACCCAGGGCGAGAAGGGCATCGGCTACTACATCCGAACCCGCCAGCAGAAGGCCGCCGAGCGGCCGGAGATGTTCGCCGCCACCATCGTTGCGTCGATGTTCGGCGTGGTGATGTTCCTCATCATGGGCTGGATCACCACTCGCGCCATTCGGAACTGGCACGATTCCGCACGCAAGCGCACCTGAGTCTCACAAACACCTAACCAAGGGGGAGAAAATGAAAGCAAGGAAGACTGCAGCCGTTGTGGGCGTGCTGCTGTTCGCCGCTGTTGCCGTGGCCTGTGGCGACGACAGCAAGGGTGGCGACGGCGCCAGCAGCAACGTCTGCCCTGAGAATCTGAAGATCCAGACCGACTGGTTCCCTGAGCTCGAGCACGGCGGCACCTATCAGTTGATCGGCCCCAACGGCACCGCCGACAAGGCAACGGTGTCGTACTCGGGTCCGGTGCAGGAGCAGTACGCCGTTGGCGGCCTGAAGACGCTCACCATCGGCACGATCAAGTTCGACAAGCAGAACAGCGCCCAGCTGGCCGACGGCGACGCCGACATGGCCTACATCGGAATCGCCGACGTCATCAAGGATTCGGCTGCCATTCCCATGGTGTCGATCATGAAGACGCTCGACAAGGACCCGCAGATGGTGATGTGGGACCCGGCTCAGTACGACATCAAGAAGCCCGAGGACATCGCCGCCACTGGCGCCCCGGTGCTCCACTTCCCGGGCACGGCCTACACCGACTACATGATCGGCAAGGGCTACATGACCAAGGAGCAGGACGATCCCAGCTACGACGGGTCGGACGCCAAGTGGGTGGCCCAGAAGGGCTCGGTCTTCCAGCAGGGCTTCGCCACCAACGAGGTCTACAAGTACGAGAACGAGATCCAGTGGAAGGACGGCAAGCCGGCTCCGGTGGCGTTCTACACCGTGGGCGACCTCGGCTTCGACAACTACCCTGCGGCGCTCACCATGATGCAGGACAAGGCCAAGGGCATGTCGGAGTGCCTCAAGCTCCTCGTGCCGAAGATGGCTCAGGCCTGGGTCGACTTCTTCAACAACCCGAAGCCGATCATGGACAAGATGATCGAGATCAACAAGACCCACGACGGTTTCTGGGGCCTCAGCGCCGAGCTGAACGATGCTGGTCTGAAGATCCTCGAGGAGAAGAAGATCGGTGCGAACAGCTCCGACGGCACCTACTGCTCGCTGGATGACGCGAAGGTGAAGGCGATGTACGACCTTCTCAAGCCCATCTACGACGCACAGGGTGTGAAGCTGACCGACGACTACAAGGTCACCTTCGACAACCAGTACTGCAAGGGTGCTCCCGGTCGCTGATACGACCTGATCACACCTCGTGAACGAACAGGAAGGGGGTCGGCTGCGGCCGGCCCCCTTTCGCGTTCCGGCTCACTCAAGGTAGGCGCACACGTCGAAGAGATTGCCGTCGGGATCGGCCATGTTCGCGATGCTGCCGTAGGGCTCATGACGAACCGGCCTCACCAGCACCGCACCGAGCCCCGCAAGACGCTCTACCTCCGGTTCGAACTCGGCAACGTCGCACGCAAGGTCGAGGTGCACTCCCCCGGGCCGCGAAACACCTCGTTGCAGCCCGAGTCGCCGCTGGCCGTCAACAGTGCCGAGCACCACCCACCGGTCGATGTCCTCACGTTCGAGTTCCGTGAGGTTCAGGGCTGCGCTCCAGAAGCGGGCGAGCCGTGAGGTGTCGGGCGTGTCGATGGTGACCAGGTCGAAGCGACTCGTCATCGCACTGCGCCGGAGAGTTCGAGCACCATCTGCAGCAGTACGTCGGCGCCGGCCTGCAGATGCTCCGTCAGGGTGAACTCCGCGATGTTGTGCGAGAGGCCGTTCACGCTGGGAACGAAGATCATCGAGGTCGGGCACACGCGCGCCAGCATCTGTGCATCGTGACCGGCGCCAGAGGGCATTCGCATGTGACTGTGACCGAGTGCTGCCGCATGGTGCTCCACGAGGTCGACCATCGACGTGTCGAACACCACGGGCTCGAACCTCGCGAGTGACCGTCGCTCGATGATGACGCCCTCATCTGCGGCGAGCTGCTCGCAGAGTTCGACGAAGCGCCGCTCGGCCGCCTGCAGCAACTCCTCGTCGGTGTTGCGGAGGTCGACGGTGATGACCACCTTCGACGGAACGACGTTCACCAGGTTCGGGACGAACTCGCAACGGCCCACAGTTGCCACCTGCGTACCGCCCATCTCTGCAGCGATCGCACGGACCCCGACGTTGATGGCAGCCGCCACCACACCCGGGTCGTGCCGCAGCCGCATCGGTGTGGTGCCAGCATGGGCCGACTGGCCGGTGATGGTCACCTCGGTCCAACTGATCCCCTGCACGCCGGTGACCACCCCGATGGTGACACCTTCGTCCTCGAGCACGGGTCCCTGTTCGATGTGGAGTTCGACGAAGGCGTGAGGTGCAGCCGCTGCGGGGCAGGGCACGGGTCCGGCGTACCCGATACGTGCCAACTCATCACCCAGTCGGGCCCCATCATCGGCAGCGCGGACGTCGAGCGCGTCCTCGAGCGCCATGCCGCCGACGTACACCAGACTGCCCAGCATGTCGGGCTGGAAGCGGGCGCCTTCCTCGTCGGTGAAGAACGCGACCGCGATCGGACGAGGTGTGGTGACCCCTGCGGCCAACAGCGTCTCGACCACTTCGAGCCCGGCCAGCACGCCGAGGTTCCCGTCGAACCGACCGCCCGTTCGCACGGTGTCGATGTGGGAGCCCATCATCACCGGCTCGGCATCAGGGGCGGACCCGGCCATCACGGCCACGGCGTTGCCGACTGCGTCGATGGAGACCGACATGCCCAGGTCGCGCATCCATCGAACGACGAGGTCGCGACCATCGCGATCGGCGTCGGTGAGTGCGAGTCGGGCGCTGCCCCACTCGCCGTTGGGGCCGTGCACTGCACCGATGGAGCCGAGCTCGTCGAGCCGCGCAGCGAGCCGTCGACCATCGACTCGGAGGTCTCCGAGCCCTGTCACAGGGGCCGTCCGTAGTTGAACACGCTGATCTCGCGGAGTGCCTCGCAGAAGCCACGAACGGCCCCCTCGAAGAGGGTGCGCCCGAGTTCGGCGTGTGCGGAGGTCGGGTCACCGATGTAGCCATCCGGGTGGAAGTCGTTCGACATCCATCCGAACGACACGCGGCCTCCGAACTTCACGTACTGGTTGCGTGCGATGGCCTCAGGAATTCGGCGCTCGGCCTTGCTCATGTCGACGAGATGTGGCGCCAGGTGCAACATGATGGAGGTCTCGTCGGTGCCACCGTGAACTCCCATGCCGAGCTCGTCGGCGGGCGACGCACCACCCTGGTCGGGAGGAACTCCCGGGTGAGCGAGAAAGGTCATCAGGCCGTGCGCCAGCCGCAACTCGCGATTCGCGACGTTGAGCAGCGCGCTGTTGCCTCCGTGACCGTTCAGGAACACGAGCCGCTTCACCGGTGTCGTGGCGATGCACCGGCCGAGGTCATCGAGGACGCTCAGCAGCGTCGTCGCCGACAACCACACCGTGCCGGGGCTCCAGGCGTGCTCGTTGCTCTTGGTGTACTCGAGCGTCGGAAGCAGCCACACATCGAGTTCCTCCCCCACCGCGCCGACTGCCGCCTCGGCCACCGCCGTGGCCACCACGCTGTCGGTGCTGAGGGGAAGATGGGGACCATGCTGTTCGATGGCCCCGAGCGGCTGGACGAGGATCGAGCGATCGGTGAGCAGACTCGACACCTGAGGACCGGTGAGGTCGGCGAAGCGACGGATGTTGGAGGTCACGTGCGCACGTTAGCGGTGACGAATCTCGCGCAAGCCAGAATGGGCGTGTGACGACCTCCGACTTCGATGCCATCGTGATCGGCGCCGGCCACAACGGCCTCGTGTGCGCGGCGTACCTGGCCAAGGCCGGTCGGCGCACCCTCCTCATCGAGGCCCGTTCCGACGTGGGCGGCACTGCCGCGAGTGAGATGTTCGCCGGCGCAATGGTGAACATCTGCAACTGCGACCACATGACCTTCCGCACCACCCCGATCGCCGAAGAACTCGCCCTGTCGTCGTTCGGACTCCGCTACCAGAACCTCGAACCCTCGCAGGTGAACATGGCCTGGAGCGGAGGATCGGCGTGGGCGAGCCACCATTCCGTCGAGGCCACTCTCGACTCCATCGCTCGGAGTCACCCGGGGGAGGTTGACGGCTATCGGCGTTATCTCCGCGCGGCCCTTCCAGCGGCCCGGCTCATTCTCGCCGCAGCGAACGAACCGCCCACCGCGACGGGTCTCGTTGCCCGAGCGCTCAGGGCGAAGGGTCGCGGAGCCACCACGTTGCTGCGATGGAGTCGCCGAAGCGCCGCCGATGTGATGCGCCAGTACTTCCGCACCGACGCGCTGCAGGCGCCCGGCCTTCTGGTGGGTCCGATGGTGTGGGGTATCTCGCCGGAGTTCGGCGGGAGCGGTCTCGGTGCCCTCACGTATGCGTTCCGGCACGTGGCCACCGTCGGACGCCCGGTCGGTGGTTCCGGCATGGTGCCCGTCAGCATCCTCCGCGCCTTCGAGGCGGCCGGCGGGGTGCTCCGTACCTCTGCGAAGGTGGAGGCCATCACGTGCGAGGGCGAACGCGTGCGGGGTGTGTCCCTCAACGACGGCACCGAGGTGACCGCACCCATCGTGGTGTCTGCCTGCAATCCGCACGACACGTTCCTGCACTGGCTGCGCAACCCGCCGCCCCAGGCGAGCGATCTGGTGCGTCGCTGGCGCGACATTCCGCACGCGGATGGCTACGAGTCGAAGATCGACGCCGTCACCACTGCGGTGCCACACGTGATGGCGGCCGCCGGTATCGGACTCAACGGTGACGTGGCATCAACGTTCGCCATTGCGCCCTCGCTCGACGAGATGCACCGCGGGTACCAGCTCATGGCGTCGGGCGGAGTGCTGCCTCGTCCTGGTTTCCTGGCCAACACGCCGACGGTGGATGACCCGTCGTTGGCGCCCGCCGGTCGACACGTGTTCAGCCTCGAGGCACTGTTCACCCCCTATGCCCATCCGGGTGGGTGGGCGTCGAGCCACGAGCCGCGTCGATGGCTCGACCTGTTCGGCACCCTCACGGAGCCCGGTTTCGTGGAGAGCATCGTCGACTGGCGAGCGGTCACGCCCGACCGCTACGAGGCCGACTTCCACCTGCCACACGGACATGCCACCAGCTTCGCGGGAGGGCCCCTGGCTGCGATGCGCAACAAGAACCCGGAGCTCACTCGCTACGAGACCTCCGTGCGCGGATTGTTCCTCACGGGCGCTGCCACGTTCCCCGGCGCCGGTGTGTGGGGCGCCAGCGGGCGCAACGCCGCCACGGTGGTACTGCGTCGGTCGTGATCTCCTGCGGCTCCGGCCCTCAGGAACCGAGCTCGACCGCCACCCATCCGTCGAGCTCGTCCACCGTGGTCACGTGCATGGGCTCGAGGGCCTCCAGCACATGCTGGTGAGCGCTTGCCAGGATGCCGCTGATGACGAGACGACCGCCGGGCGCCACCACCCGGACGAGATCATCGGCCAGGGCCACCAATGCAGGGGCAAGGATGTTGGCGAGCACCACATCGAAGCGACCATCGATGACGGACAAAGGCGCTGTGCTCACCGACACCGACACGCCATTGCGCTTCGCGTTGTCACGGGTGACCGGAACGGCCGCAGGGGAGATGTCGATGCCTACTGCCTCGCCCGCGCCCAGCAGCATGGCGCCGACGGAGAGAACCCCTGATCCGCATCCGACATCGAGTACGCGCTCGCCCGGACGCAGCACCCGCTGCAGCGCAGCGAGCGACAACCGCGTCGTGGGGTGGTCGCCCATGCCGAAGGTGGAACCTGGCTCGATCCTGACCACGGTGACGCTCGCCGGCGCCTCGAACGACACCCATGCAGGGCACACCACGAGGGTGTCGGTCACGACGGTGGGCGTTGCGAACCGACGCCACGACTCCGCGACAGTGTCGTCGACCTCCACGACGCGCGACGGCCATGGAAGGTTCACGTCGAGGGAGTCACCGAGTGAGGTCCACAACTCCACCAGGCCGTGGCGAGCCCCTGCACGCTCCTCGATGGCCACCACGCCGAGAGCCCACAGCGCATCGGCAGCGAGTTCGGCGTCCGCCTCCGGCACCTCGACGACGAACTGATGGATCATCCGATGCGTCGCAGGTCGCGTCGGTACTCGATTCCACGTTCGACGTAGTTCTCCACCGCCAACTTGATGTGGGCCGCGTTCGCCCGACCTTCCTTCACCACGGCGGGCGAACCCACCGCCAATGCGCCCGACGGCACCTGCGTGCCGTTCAGGAGGACGGAGTTGGCCCCGACGATGCCACCGGTGTGAACCCGAACGGCGTGCATCACGATGCTGCCGTTTCCGATGAGGCAACCGTCCTCGATGACGCACCCCTCGAGATGGACGATGTGGCCGATGACGCAATCGTTGCCCACCAGGGTCGGGAACACCGGCGTCGTGTGCAGCACGGAATTGTCCTGGACGCTCGTGCGATCGCCGATGACGATGCGGCCGGCGTCGCCGCGCAGCACCGCACCCGGCCAGATGGTGCTGAACGCACCGATGCTCACCTCGCCGATGATGACGGCTTCGGGATGCACGAATGCATCCGGATGGATGGTCGGTTCACGGTCGGCAAGCGCGTAGATGGGCACGCCACGAGGGTAGCCAGTAGAGCGAAGGCCCGTTCACCCGATACCGTGGAGGGCCTATGTCCCGAAGGATCGAAATCGAGCTCACGAGTGCACGCCCCGACGGCACCTGGACCTGGCGCGCTGCCGGCGCACAGAAGCCGAAGGGTGTGCTCGATGGCAGCCTTCTGCCGGCAGGCGCGAGCGTGGGAATGGTGCTGCGCGCCGAGGCCGAGTCGATGCTCGATGGCACCACCATCGTGGCGGTGAGTGCGACGAAGGAGAAGTCGGCGAAGGGCAACCTCCTCGACTTCATCCCCAGCGAGAAGCCGTTCGAGGCCGTCACTCAACAACTCGCTCGACGTGAACGTGGCGACCGTGGCGACCGTGGCGACCGCCGCGACCGTGGCGACCGTGGTGATCGGGGCCCTCGTGGACCGCGTTCCGATCGTGGCGCGCGCGGCGACCGCGCTCCCCGACCTGACGGCGAGCGGCGCGACCGTCCGTCCCGTCCTGAGGGCGAGCGCGGGCCGCGCGCCGATCGCGGACCGCGCCCGGACCGACCCGACCGGGGCCCTCGCCCCGAACGGAAGCCGCGTTTCCAGGCGCCTCCCGATCTTCCCCAGCGCCCGAAGGCCAAGCGTCTCAAGCCGTCGCGCGCCCACCGCAACGCCGTGCTCGCCGAACTCCCTGAGGCACAGCGCACCGTTGCCGAACGGGTTCTGCAGGGCGGAATGCCGGCCGTCCGTGCTGCCGTGAACGAGCAGAACCAACGTCTCCGCGCCGAGGGCCGGGAGGAGATCCCGGCAGCCGGCCTGATGGCCATCGCCGAGCAGTTGCTCCCCCGCCTCCGTGTGGCCGAGTGGCTCGACCGAGCCGATGCAGCGGTTGCCGACCTCGATGACCTCGACCTGCGTGACCTGCGCAGCGTGGTGGCAGCCGGTGAAGATCCGCTGGTGGCTCGTGACGAAAGCACCCGAGCCCTCGCAGCACAACTGAAGGAAGCGCTCGGCACGAAGCAGGAGAAGGAAC
>CAZQPJ010000013.1:0-20258 GCA_964595105.1 uncultured Bifidobacterium sp. | reverse complement strand
CGTCACGCGAGCAGTGACTGCAGGATGCCCACGGCGAAGTCGGGCATGCCCTGCATGTGCGTCATCCGTTCGAGTTCGGCGCGCAGCAGGGTGCTGCGGTGTTCGTCGAACCGCTTGAACTGGAGCAGGTCGCCCACGAGACGCACGGCGAGCCCGGCGTTGGTGGGCATCAATTCGCCGAGTTCGTCGACGAAGATGCGGTAGCCGCGTCCCGACGGATGATGGAACACCGACCGGTTGCGCGTCGCGAACGGGAACCAGACGCCCATCACGCGCGCCCGGTCGGACCGGTCGTAGAGCGGGCCCGAGGCCAGCGCCGCGACGCGGTCGATGGTGTCGCTCCGACGCGCACCCGACTGGGCCCGCAACCAGCGGTCGACGAGTTTCGGCGAGTGCTGCCACTGGCGGTATGTGCGCTCCACCAGATCGGGGAAGGGCACGTGGTCGACGTGGGCGAGCTGGGTGAAGGCGCGCATGGCACGCGTGGTGCCCGGTTGGTCGAGCGCAGCGATGGCACGCTCGGTGGCCTCCGGACTGGCCACCGCCAACAATGGCGCGAGCACGGGCTCCACCAGCATCCTTGCGGCGATGTCGGCCGACGACGTGCCCGCCGGGTCGTCGATGGCGAACCGCTTCCACACGCCGAGCAGTGGGTCGTGCAGCCGATGACCCAGCGTGACGCGCAGGTGGTGGAGACCAGCGGCCACACCGTCGACGTCGATCATCGGTTCGCGGTCACCGAGCATGAACTCGTCGGGCAGGGCCAGCAACTGCGCCAGCATCACCGGGTCGGTGTCGCGCGCTGCGACGTGCGCGAGCGCCGTCACGAGTTCGTCGAGCGTTGCATCGGCTGCCGAGTCGGCGCGCACCGCGTCGATGACCCGGATCATCAGTTCCTCCGACGCCCACCACCGCACGAACGGGTCGGTGTCGTGCACCAGCAGCGCGGCGAGGTGTGCGTCGGGCAGGTCGACCGACAGGTCGATGGGCGCCGAGTACCCGCGCAACGGCGACAGGACCCACGGTTCCGGGGCGTCGACCCTCAGGTGGTGCGATCGCTCGGCGAGGAGCACGGTGTGCTCCGAGCGTGCCGGCGACCCGGCGGCGAGCGACACCTCCACCGGCCCTCCCGCGGGTGACATGAAGCCGAGCACCACCGGCATCGCCATCGGTGGCTCGTCGGCGAGGTGGTCGGTGCGCTGCAGGAGCACCGACCCCGGGTCGACCGACACCGCCACGGCGGGGCGACCGGGAACGGTGAACCACCGGGCGATGCCATCGATGCCGTCCGCGAGGTGCGGCGCTGCGGACCGCGCCGCCGCGAGGAAATCGTCGATACCAGCGGCTCCGAGGTCGTGCTGGCGAACGAACTCGGTGAACGCGGCGAACCACCCGTCGTGGCCGAGCAGCGTGCGCAGCATGCCGAACACCTCGGCACCCTTCAGGTAGGTCGTGCGGTTGTAGAGCGAGCCGGGGTCGTCGACCTCACCGCGCACCACCGGCGCACCGATGGTGACTTCCTCGGGGAACTGAAGTCGGCGAAGGTCGAGCACGTCGAGGACACGGGCCGCGGGACCGAACATGTGCCGACGGAAGTCGTTCTGGGCCGTCAGCACGGTGAGGCCCTCCTTCAGCGCCAACTGGCCCCACGACCGCACCGTCACCCGGTTGCCGCGAACGTGATGGCCGTATTCGTGCGCCACGTTCGCGGCGATCAGCAACAGGTCGTCGTCGACGAAGCCGCGCGGGTCGACCACCAGCACCGCCGGGTCGAAGAACATCAGGCCGTGGTACTCGGTGGCATCGGGATACCCGGGCACCGCAACGAAGGTGAGCCGGTCGAGGTCGTGCTCGATGCCCCCGTTCGCCTCGTCGTAGGCCATCGCCTCGGCCATCGCCCACAGCGCGAACGCGGCGCCGTCGATGAGGTCGGGTGGTGCCGCCACCACGAGTTCGATCGACCGACCGGTGCGGGTGAGGTGACGGGCCGACCGTGTGTGCAACGCACCCGCCACCATGGCGAACAGGTACGTCGGTTTGGGAACCGGGTCGAGGAACCGCACCCAGTGACGGCCGCCATCGAGCACACCCCGGCCCACCTCGTCACCGTTGCAGAGCATCTCCGGGAACGTCGCGTGGTCACCGACGAGCGTGACGTCGAACGTGGCCCGATTGCTCGGTTCGTCGAGGAACCAGGTGATGCGGCGGAACCCCTGCGGTTCCAGGTTGGTGCTCAGGAGCGGCGCACCCCACACGAAACCCTTGTCGTTCGGTGCACCGGGCGTGGCATCGACCACCGTCGACACCACGTGAGCACCGGCCTCCAACTGCACCGTCAGCGTGCGGTCGCCGAGTTCGAACTGTGAGGATTCGAGATCGACGCCATCGACGGCGACGCTGGAAGTGCGCAACCCGCGCCCTTGGAGCACCAGGGGCTCCGAGCTCGGTCCGGTCGCCTCGACGTGCAGGTCGGCATGCACCCGCACATGATCGACCGCCAGCTCGAGCCGCATCACCGCATGCGTCACCCGCCAGGTGCCCTGGGTGTCGGGTTGGTCGGGCATGTCGGTCAGAGGCTCCCCAGGAACTCGCCCACCAGACCCACTGCGATGTCGACCTCGGCGAGCGTGTTGTAGTGCGTGGGGCCGATTCGTACCACACCACCGGCGTCGGCGAGACCCAGCCACTCGATCACCGGCAGGGCGTACGAGTGACCATTCCACACGTACACGCCATGGGCGTCGAGGAAATTGGCCATGTCGGCCGGTGCCAGCCGCGGGTGACTGAACGACACGGTGGGAACACGACGCTGGAACGCGGCGTGATCGGTGATGCCGTGGACGCGCACATCGGGCAGTGCCATGAGGCCGTCGATGAGCCGAGCACTGAGTGCGTGCTCGTAATCGGCCATCGCCGTCATGGCCGCGTGCACGTGGGCGGTGCGTTCGGGCACGGTGCCGGCCACCGGAGCGTGCTCCGCGCCCATGGTGCGTCCGAGCCACTGGAGGTAGTCGATGGCGCCCAGCACGCCGGCCTGCCCCTCCAACGACTGGCATCCGGTCTCGAACTTGTTGGGCGGCACATCGGGCACCACCCTCAGCTTGTAGGCGTGCAGCCGTTCGAGGAGTTCGCGTCGACCCCACAGCACGCCGAGATGCGGTCCGTAGTACTTGTAGGTCGACGAGACGAGCATGTCGGCGCCCAGTGCCTGCACATCGATGGGGCCGTGCGGCGCGTACTGCACGGCGTCGACGTAGGTGAGCGCCCCGGCGTCCTTCAGCATGCGCACCATCTGCGGAATCGGGTTGATGGTGCCGAGGATGTTGCTGGCGTAGTTGAGCGCTGCGAACCGCGTGCGAGGAGTGATGAGCGACTGCAGTTCGTCGAGGTCGAACTCGTAGGTGTCGTGGCTGAACGGAAGGGTCTTCACCACCATGCCGCGCTCGGCGGCCATGGTGCGCCACGGGGTGTTGTTGCCGTCGTGCTCCATGTGCGTGGTGATGAGTTCGTCACCCTCGTGGAACAACGGGCCCAGCACCCGAGCCATCATGAACGTGAGCGTGGTCATGTTGGGGCCGAAGACGATCTCGTCCGGCGAGGCGGCGTGGTAGAAGTCGGCCATCGCACGGTGCGCCTCGTGCGCCAAGGCAGTGGCGACGCGCGACGTGCGGAAGTTGCCATGCATGTTGGCGTTGTGCTCCACCATGGTGTGGCGCATCCGGTCGAGCACCGCCAGTGGCACCTGGGTGCCGGCCGGGTTGTCGAGATACACGCGGGGCCGGTCGTCGTGCTGCAGTGACAGCGCAGGGAACTGCGACCGGATCAGTTCGAGGTCGAGGCTCATCGTCTCCTCCGGGGCGCCCGGTTCACGTCGTCTTGTACGGTGTGCAACAGTAGCAGCATGACCGATTCCCTCGAGCGTCGAGCCGCGGTGGCGGGGGGCCTCGTCCCGCCGGTGCGCATCGCCGAACAGCCGCTCCACTGGACCATCGACGAACGGCTCGCCCACCACGGCTGCCCCGGCACCAGCGTGGCAGTGATGCGCGGCGGGCGCATCGACTGGGCCGACGGCTTCGGGGTGCGTGAACTCGGCCGGCCGGAACCCTGCACCGCCGACACCGTGTTCATGGTGGCCTCGTGCAGCAAGCCCGTGACGGCGATGCTCGTGCTGCAACAGGTCGAGCGCGGCGTGCTGAGCCTCGATGCACCGATCAACACCCATTTGCGTCGTTGGCAGCTGCCCGACAACGAGTTCACGCACGCCCACCCGGTGACGCTTCGCACCGCCCTCAGCCACACGGCCGGGCTGACGGTGGGCGGCTGGGGAGTGGTGCCACGCGACGGCAGCGCCGTGCCCACGTGGCTCGAACTGCTCGAGGGTCGAGCCCCGTCGAAGATGGGCCCCGTGGTGGTCGACAAGCCGTACGACGGACGCGACCGCTATTCGGGTGGCGGCTACCTCCTGGCGCAGATGGCGCTCGAGGACACGCTCGGCCGGCCGTTCGCCTCCCTGGCCGACGAGATGATCTTCACGCCGCTCGGCATGACCCGAACCTCGTTCGCCACCCCACCCAGCGCTGCGCTCCTCACCGACCTCGCATCCGGCCACCCGGGCGACGGCACGGTGTGTGCCGGCGGCTGGATGCACTCCCCCGAGTCGGGCGCCGGCGGCCTGTTCAGCACGGCCCGCGACTACGCCACGTTCCTGCTGGCATGTCGCGCCGCGTACCACGGCGAGCCCGGCGCCATCCTCGGTGCGTCGCTGACGCGCGAGGCGATGACCCGGCACGAGCACAGCGCATTCGGCCTCGGATTCCGCCGACCCGGCGACGGGCCCACCGCACGCCTCAACCATGGCGGTTCCAACGATGGCTACCAGAGCGAGACCGACCTGTTCCTCGAGTCGGGCGACGGAGCCGTGGTGCTCACCAACGCGGTGCCCGGCATCTTCCTCTACCGCGAGATCCTGAACGGCATCGCCGAGGTGTACGACTGGCCCGGCTACCTGTTGCCGCCCAAACACCTCAAGGTGCTCACCGACGTCGAGATGCAGCGCTACGCCGGCGCCTACCGCATCACGAGCGGCATCGAGATGCCGCTGCTGCGCGTGTGGGTGGAGAACGGGCGCCTCTACAACGCCATCGACGGCATGCGCTTCGGTGTGCAGGAGGCGTTCTGCGACACCAACGGAGTGCTGTTCAACCAGACCGGTCCATTCGAGACCACCTGCACGTTCGGGCCCGACGGTCGGGTGCACGAGTTGGTGGTGGGCGAAGGCGGCGTGGTGATCCTGCGAGCCGAACGCGTCGACGAATGAACCGTTCCCACGAGTCTTGTACATCGTGCAATAATCGCCACACCAGTCATCAGGGGGACCCTCATGCGCTCACGTGAACACCGACCCTTCCGCCACGTCGCCGCCTTGTCGATGGTGGCGCTCGTGGCCCTCGCGGCCTGCGGCGGCAACGACCCCGGCGCGTCGAAGCCCACCGAGCCAGCGGTGTCGAGCGGCGACACCACGGCCGCCACCGACGCGCCGGTGCTCACCAACGCCCCCACCACCACCAACGCCGAAGTGAAGCCAGCGTCGGGCGGCTCCCTCACGGTGGGCATCGACGCCGATGCGTCGGGATACAACCCCACCACCGACCCGTGGGCGGCGGGCGGGCACAACGTGGCCCGCACGATCTTCGACCCGCTCGCCACCTACGACGCGTCGGGCAAGGTGGTGCCGTACCTCGCCGAGTCGATCACGGCCAACGCCGACGCCACGGTCTGGACCATCAAGGTGCGCGACGGCGTGAAGTTCCACGACGGCACGCCGTGCGACGCGGCTGCGGTGAAGGCCAACTTCGATGCCAACAAGAACAGCCCGCAGTACGGCAGCCAGCTCTCGCTGTTGAGCACCACCACCGCGGTCGACGCCACCACGCTCGAACTCACGATGAGCCAGCCGTGGTCGACGTTCCCGAACGTGCTCACCGGCGACGTCGGCTCGCAGATCGGCTACATCGCCGCACCGTCGATGCTCGCCTCACCCGACGGCGGCCGCAACCCGATCGGCACCGGGCCGTTCACGTTCAAGGAGTGGGTGCCCGACGACCACCTCACCGTGGTGCGCAACGACTCGTACTGGCAGACCCCGGCGTACCTCGACCAGGTGACGTTCAAGCCGATCCCCGACTCCACGGCGCGCAAGGCAGCGTTCGACGCCGGCGACATCGACCTCTACTACACCGGCTCGTCGAGCGAGATCACCGAGTACCAGGCCAAGGCCGATCAGTTCAGCGTCACCATCGGCGCACCCGGAGAGCCCGACATGATCATGTTCAACACGGCGAAGGCCCCGCTCGACGACGTGCGAGTGCGACGCGCCATCGTGATGGCCACCGACATGACTCGCATCTTCGACTACCTCGATGCCACCGGCGTGAAGCAGATCACCCACGGCCCCTACGCCGACACGTCGTTCTGGTACACCCCGAGCGACTATCCGGAGTACGACCCCGCCGGCGCCAAGAAACTCATCGACGAGTACGTGGCGGAGAAGGGCACACCCGTCGAGTTCGACTACGCGGGCAACCAGATCCCGTTCATCGTCAGCCTGCAGGAGCTCTACCAGAGCATGTGGGCGGAGGCGGGGATGAAGGCCAACATCGTGAGCCGCGCCCAGGGTGACAACATCAACGCCGCCATCGCCGGCGACTTCCAGGTGATGATGTGGGGCGGTATCGGCGGCGGCGACCCCGACAGCGACTACAACGACTTCCACTCCGCCACCGGCCTCAACTTCTCGAACTTCCACACGCCCGAGGTCGACGCTGCGCTGGAGAAGGGGCGGGCGCTCACCGATCCCACCGCCCGCAAGGAGCAGTATGCGGTCGTGCAGAAGGCGCTCGGAGCCAACGTGCCGTTCCTGTGGGCAGGAAGCAACCAGTACGGCGTCATCACCCGCCCTGCGGTGCAGGGCATCGCCAACTTCCTGTTGCCCGACGGCTCGGCCGGCCAGTCGATCACCTCGAGCGAGTTCTTCCTGAAGGACGTCTGGCTCAAGCCGTGAGCCTGCTGCGAACGAGGCTGCCGCGACTGCTGGCAGTGCTGCTGGCCGTGACGGCGGCCTCGTTCTGCATGATCAGCCTGCTGCCCGGCGACATGGTGACGTCCGTGCTGGGCCAGAACTCCACCGAGGAACAACGCGAGGCGGCACGCCTCGAGTTGCGGCTCGACGATCCGCTCCCCCTGCGCTACGTGCGCTGGTTGGGCGACGCAGTGACCGGCGACCTCGGCGTGTCGTACCGCACGCAGCAACCGGTGGCCGAAGCACTCGGCGAGCGCATCTGGGTGACCATCGAACTGGTGCTGCTGTCACAACTCATCGCGCTCGCCCTCGCCATACCGATGGCCATCTTCGGCGCGCTGCGACCTGGTTCGTGGCTCGACCGGATGCTCAGCGGTGTGCAGTTGGCAATGCTCGCCACCCCGGGCTACCTCGTGGCACTCGGCCTGATGGCTGTCTTCGCCGTGAAGCTGGGTTGGTTCGACACCACTGGCTACACCGCCTTCACGAAGAACCCCATCTCCAACCTCCACTCGCTGCTCCTCCCCTCGCTGGCACTGGCGCTCGAACAGGTGGCCGTGTACGCGCGGGTGATGCGCACCGACCTCGTGAACACGTTCGACCAGGACTTCATCTGGTACGCCCGTGCCAAGGGAAACAGCACCCGCCGCATCGTCACGAGGCATGCGATGCGACCCTCGTCGATCGGCGTGGTCACGCTCACCGGCGTGTCGGTGGGCCGCATGCTGGGCGGCACCGTGCTGGTGGAGTCGATCTTCGCCCTCCCCGGACTCGGGCGTTACACCATCGATGCCATCAACAACCGCGACTACCTCGCGCTGCAGGGTGCCGTGGTGGTGTTGACCGTGGGCTTCGTACTGGTGAACTTCGCGGTCGACCTGCTCCACGGTGTCATCGATCCGCGCATTCGTGTGGCGGCCGCACGATGAGCACCGACGAGGCGCTGCCTCCCGACCGGCGCGGCATCACCTTCTGGTGCTCGGTCGGATGGCTCACCGTCCTCACACTCGCTGCCGTGTTCGCCGACCTCCTCCCGCTGCACGACCCGGCCGACACGCGCGCCGGAATCCCGTTGGCCATCCCGTCGGGCTCGAACTGGCTCGGCACCGATGCGCTCGGGCGAGACCTGCTGTCGCGAACGGTCTATGGCGCCCGCGTGTCGATCATCGTCGGCATCTCGGCCGTGCTCCTCTCGTCGGTGGTGGGCGGACTCATCGGCATGGTCGCCGGCTACTTCAAGCGTCGCATCGAGGCGACCACCCTCTTCACCGCCGACGTGCTGATGGCGTTCCCCACCCTGCTGCTGGCAGCATCCATCGTGGCCTTCACCCAGTCGCGCGGCGTGGTGACGGTGGTACTGGTGATCGCGCTCATCTACCTCGGACCCACCATTCGCATCGTGCGAGCGCTCACCCTCAGCACCTCGAACAAGGAGTTCGTGGTTGCGGCACGGTCGCTCGGCGCCACCGATCGCCGCATCATCCGTCGTGAGATCATGCCCAACGTGGTCCCCACGCTCAGTTCGATGATGGTCGTGGCCGTGGCTGGAGCCATCGTCGCCGAGGGCGGCCTCGCCTACCTCAACCTGTCGGTCGCCCCACCCACACCCACGTGGGGTGCCATGATCGCGGCCGCCAAGGACCGGCTCGACGTGAGCCTCTATCCCCTGCTGGTGCCCGGCGGAGCGCTCTTCCTCACCGTGCTGTCACTGACGCTGATCGGTGACGTCATCCAGAAGCGGAACGCGCGGAATCTGGGCGCCATCTGAGCCGCTGCAGGGTGGCGACGTCTCACTGTTTCGGCACGCGGGCGGCGATGCCGTCGACGAGCAGCCGCATGAGGTACTCGAACGACTCGTCGAGCGGGTTCTGCGCGCCGTCGCTCCAGCGCACCGTGATGGCGCGGTCGGCGATCTCGTCGAAGTGGGCCGTGATGTTGGGGAACTGCTGGGGGTCGAGCGTGCGGAACTCGTGCTCGGCAGCACGCATCGACGGCGAGCCGGGCTCGCTGATCTGGGCCAGTTCCATCACCACGAAACCCTGCGCCGCACCCACGAGCGCGTTGTAGGCGTGCACCATGTCGGCGCCGAGCCCCAGCGAATGCACGCGGCCGAGCAATGCGTCGGGAATGCGCAGCGCGTTCACGTTGCGCGCTCGTTCGATGCTGACGAGGCGAGCCACGTTCGGATGAGCGTGGGCGTTGCTGCGATAGCGCCGACCGAGTTCGAGCATCCACTCGCGCCAGTCGGTGAGGTGATCGGGCAGTTCGATCATCGCGGTCCAGTGCTCCTCCACCAGGCCCAGCAATTGGGCGCGGTCACCCACGTGCCAGTAGAGCGTGGCCGGGAACACGCCGAGTTCGGTGGCGAGCGACCGCATGCTGAAGCTGTCGAAGCCGCGCTCCTCGATGAGGCGGAACGCAGTCTCGACGATGGCCTCGCGGGTAACCGGCACCTCGGCCCTCGCTCCCCTGCGGCGAGGTGCTCGTGCGGTGGTCATCGTGAACCTCCCTGTGAGTCGAACTCGGCGCCCAACTGGCGCAGGACTTCGGTGTCGACCGTGACACCGAGGCCCGCCCCCGTGGGAACCGCGATGGTGGAACCGTGCAGCACGAACGGTTCGGTGATGTCGCGTCGCCAGTAGCGGTCGCTGGCCGAGATGTCGGCCGGGAAGGTGAACCCGGGCAACGAGGCAAGCGCCACGTTGGCGGCCCGGCCCACACCCGTCTCGAGCATGCCACCACACCACACCGGCACGCCGCGGGCGACGCATGCATCATGGATGCGCACGGCTTCGAGCACGCCACCCACGCGGCCGACCTTGATGTTCACGATCGTGCACGCTCCTGCGTCGAGCGCTGCCGAGGCGTGGCCGGTGGAAAGGATCGACTCGTCGAGGCAGATCGGCGTCGACATCCGGCCGGCGAGCACCGCGTGCGCCCCCATCTCGTCGGGCGGGAAGGGCTGTTCCACCATCAGCAACCCGAACTCGTCGAATCCCTCCACGGTGGCTGCGTGCGATGGGTCGTACCCGGCATTGGCATCGACCTGCAATCGGAGACCCGGGAACGCGGCGCGGACGGCGCGGAGCGGCTCGATGTCCCAGCCCGGCATCACCTTCAACTTCACGCGGTCGTAGCCGTCGGCCACGTAGCCAGCCACCTGTTGCACGAGTTCGTCGATGGTGGCCGTGATACCCACCGACACACCCACGTCGATGGCCGCGCGGCTGCCACCCAGCGACGCAGCGAGCGACACTCCGGCGGCGCGCAGCTCGGCGTCGAGCAGTGCCATCTCGAGGCCCGCCTTCGCAGCCCGGTACCCCTTCACCTGACGGCACAGGCCTGCCACGTCGGCGGCGCGCACCGACCGGGCATCCAGCACCGCCGGCACGAGCCAACGACGCAACACCATGACGGCCGACTCGGTGAACTCCTCGTTGTAGAAGGGCTCGGCGTGCGCCGCGCACTCGCCCCAGCCCTCGGCCTCGTCGGTGACCACGTGCACCAGCAGCACGTCGCGTGCCTCCTGCACGCCGAACGAGGTGCGGAACGGACGAACCAGCGGCATCGCCACACGCACGAGGTCGAGTGATCGGATGTTCATCGACCCTCCACCACGTAGCCGTCGGCGCACAGGCCACGCACGGCGCGTCCCTCCGCGAACGCGGACGCCAATGCCATACCCACTCGCATCCGCGCCTCGGCCGCCTCGGCGGGCTCGACGACGCGCATGCCGTGATAGTCGCGCGGGACGTTCACCACCGTGTCGAGGCCACGCGCCTGCACCAGCGCGCCACCCACCGGCATGTCGAGCCGCCAGCTCACCTCCACCCGGTCGGTGGTGTCGCCCGTGTTGAACGCATCGACCCTGCGGCCGTAGCAGTCGGGCAGGAAGTCGACCACGGTGGCGCCCAAACGCACGAGGTTGAACCGTGCGTTGCCGTAGAGCATCGGGTCGAAGGTCCAGCGCATCTCGGTGATGTCGTGTTCGAGACAGTCGGCGCGCTGGGCCAACTTCAGGGCGAGGCCCACGCCCGAACCGCGGAGGTCGGCCACCACCCCCACCTGGTGCGAGTGCAGGTGCACGCCACGCTCCCAGCCGAGGAACGACAACGCGAACCCCACGGGCGCGCCGGCGCGTCGCGCCACCAGCAAGCAGGCACCGCCCACCGCCAACCCGCGCAGCAGATTGCGCGGTGGCACCACCTCACCGCCCCAGATGGCATCCACCATGGACCGCAGTTCGTCGACCTCGGCCACGGTCGCCGCGGACTGCACCTCCACACCGGCCTCCCGCGCTGCCGAGAGTGCTGCGGCTCGTGCTTCGGCAGCGGTGCTCATGCGCACCTCGCCGCATGTGCTTGCAGCACGTCGGCCACGGTGGCGGTGACGCGCCGCACGGTGGGCAGGTGCAGGAACTCATCGGGGCCGTGAGCATTGCTCTCGGGGCCGAGCACGCCCACCAGTACGAACTGAGCATCGGGCATGCGCTCGCCGAGCATTCCCATGAAGGGGATGGTGCCGCCCACACCACACGATGCAGAGGGCACACCCCAGTGCCGCCGGCTGGCAGCGTCGAGCGCGTCGGCCAGCCACGGCTCGAACGCCGGCGACTCCCACCCGGGCCCGCGGGCACCGTCGGCGAGCGTCACGCGGGCGCCGTACGGCGGGTCGGCCTCCACGACGGACCGCAGTTCGTCGCCCACGACCCACGTGTTCGCCGTGGGCGGCAGGCGCAGCGAGAGTTTCACGCCGAGACGGGACCGGAACACATTGCCGGCGTCTGCCACCGGAGGCAGGCCGTCAGCGCCGATTACCTCGAGGGCCGGACGCCACGTCTCGTTCAGCAGTTCCTCCAGCGCGTCGGCGCCCATCGAACGCACTCCCTCGACAGGACGGAAGGAGGTCGACAACGCCGGGAACGCCGAGGCCGCCACCGCAGCCTCGGCAATCCGATGAGCGGGAATGGTGACATTGGCGCTCTCCAGCAGCACCCGCCCACTGGCCGAGTCCTCCACGCGGTCGAGCAATTGACGGAGGATGCGGAACGACGACGGCAGCACGCCGCTGGCCCTGCCGCTGTGCGGATCATCGGCACACACGTCGATGTGCAGCACACCTCCGCACACACCTCTGGTGGACGTGGTGGTCCACAGCCGGTCGTAGGTCTCGCAGAACGAGTCGAGCGTGATCACCAGGTCGGCCGTACCGATGCGCGGCAACAGGGTTCGGAGATGGTGCTCGAGGTGAACGCTCGAGCTCTCCTCGCTCGCTTCGATGAGCACCACCACGCGGGCATGTCGGCCGCCCTGTTCGTGAACCGACGCCAGGGCGATGAGCGCGGCGAACACCGAGTAGCCATCGTCGGCGCCGCCACGGCCGTAGAGGCGATCGCCACGCAGCACGGGCGACCACGGGCCGAGACCCGGCGACCACGGTTCCATCTCCGGCTGCTTGTCGAGGTGGCCGTACATCAACACGGTGTGATCGGCGAGGTCGGTGTGTGTCGCTGGCACTTCCACGAACAGCACCGGCGTGAGGCCCGGCACTTCGATGAGGTCGACCGTCATACCCGGAATGGTCTGCGCTGCAGCCCAGTCGCGCAGCAACGCCGCAGCACGGGCGATGTGGCCCGTGGCCTCCCACCGGGGGTCGAACATCGGCGACCTCGCCGGCACGGAGATGTAGTCCATCAGCACCGGCGTGGCCGTGCGCCATGCCTCATCCACGAACGCGGTCATGCGGTCTCCTCCTCCGGTTCGAACGCCATCAGTTCGGCGCCATCCACGAGCACGGCGATGCGGCGGACTGCGCCCTCCACCTGTTCCACCTCGAGCGTCGCGCCGGTCTCCTCGTCGAGGAAGGTGGTCGGCCCCAGCGGCAGCATCAGCCGCCGTCCGTAGGGAGCCGGGCTGAACAGGTGGCCGTCGTCGAACTCGAGCCGCATCGGTCGGCCGAACGGACCTCGATAGCGGCCGGCGTACGAACGCAGCACCTCCGCCGCCACCTCGGCCAGTTCGATGGGTGGCGTTCCGAGCTCGCCCCATCCGTACTCGGCTGCGAACGCCCTGCGCACCTCGGCGCACAGCGTGGTGCCGTTGTCGGCGTTGGTGAGCACGACACCCCCGACGGCTCGTTCCACCAATCCGTCGAGTTGGCTCCGGAAGCCCTCGTTGGCACCGCTGTGGCCGAACCGGCGCAGGGCTCCCTCGCCGCCGAGTTCGGGGCCGAGCCCGAACGGCCCGAGACCCACGGGTGTCACCATGAGGAGCGCTGTCTCCGGCGAGATCGGTCCACCACGCCACCCGCCCAGCACACGCTGCACCCCCACCACCCACCGGGCGAGGTCGACCGCCGTGGTCCAGAGGCCCGCCGCCTGCAGTTCGGGATACACGTGGAACCCACCGGGCACGGGCATTCCCGTGGCCGAGTGGCCCTGTGCAGCTCGGTGGCGTCGCTCGGGTGACAGAGGTTGGTCGTAGGCGCTGTCGACCATGCCGAACGGGTGGAGCACGAGGTGCTGCATCAGGGCTGCGAAGTCGCGCCCCGTCACGTCGGTCACCACCTGCTGCACCACGGTGCTGCCCCCACCGGAGTACTGCGCCACGGTGCCGGGCGCGGCGAACGACTCGACCGACGGCGTGTTCGCCCCGTTCGCCCCGTTCAGCACGTCGACCGTTGCGGGCACCGAGGCGCCGAGCGGGTAGCCGGGAAAACCGGGCACCGTGGTGCCAGCAGTGTGCGACAGCAGATGCCGGAGCGTTACCGGCGCATCAGCCGTGTGCACACTGGCCGGCAGTCGCCAGGAGCGCAGGTATCGATTCACGTCGGTGTCGAGGTCGAGGTCGCCGGCTTCCACCAACGCCAACACACCCACCGCTGCCACGGCCTTGCTGATCGACGCCGCCTGGAACAGCGTGGTGGCGTGTGCCGTGCCGTACCCCGATGCCCACGCCACCTCGCCGTCGTCGACCACGGCGATGGCTGCGCCGGGCACCCCGTAGCGCGCCATGCGGTCGAGCATCGAATGGGTCGCCGCCGGCCGGCCGGCGATCTGCAGCGCCGCTTCGAGGCCGTGCTCCACCCGGTGCTGTCTGCTGTTCACGCACTCACCTCGGCGAGGCCGCTGGCACGCACCAGTGATGTCACGCTCTGCACCAGCGCATCAGGGCGGCGACTCGACTGGTTGATGGTGCCGGTGATGGTGAGGCCGGTGGGCGGGTCGATGTGCATCCACGCACCCCAGTGACCACGATGGCCGCGCAGTAGGAAGCCGTCGTACCGGCGCGCCTCCACACCGAAGCCGTACCCGAGGTAGCCGGGCGAATGCAGCGCCGGGTCGAGCGTGCGGAACTGCCAGGCGAACATCTCGTCGAGCACCGGCCGTGGCACCACCCGCCCGGCCGCGAGCGCCTGGGCGAACACGGCGAGTTCGTCGACATCGCTCACCAGGCCGCCGCCGGCCCAGTCGGCGGTGCCGTGGATGATCACCGCGTCGAGGTCTCCCTCGTAGGGGTGTGTCATCGCCGTTCCACGATGCGACTCGTGACCCTCAAGGTAGGTGCGGCCCATCCCCAGCGGATCGAGGATCCGCGCCCGATAGGCCTCGTGCAGTGGACGGCCGTCGAGATGCTCGATGATGCGCCCCAGCAACACGTACCCGGTGTCGCTGTAGGCATAGCCGTACCCCTCGCCGGGAGGGAAGTGCGGAGCGCCCCAGGCGATGGCACCCTCCACCATCTCGCGAGGAGTCCACACGTGTGCGGGGTCGGCTGCGATGGTGCGGAAGAACCCGGACGAACTCGCATAGTCGAACAGCCCGGCAGCGTGGGTGAGCAAGTGCCGCACGGTGATGCGGTGCCCCGACGCCACGCCGTCGAGCACGTGCACGCGGTCGACGAGGTCGAGCATGTCGGACGGCAGGTACTGGGTCATCAGGTCGTCGAAGCCGAGTCGGCCCTCGGCGGCCAACTGGCACACCACGGCGGCCGTGAACGTCTTGGTGATGCTGGCGATGCGGAACGGCGAGCCGACATCGGCCGGGGCGCCACCACGTTCGATGCCACCCGCGGCGTGGCGCCACACGAGGCCGTGCGCCGGCAGTTCCACCCGCAGCAGGCAGGCAGCACCATCCACCTGTGCCTCGGCGTCGATGAGCGCCGAGAGCGATGCGCCGAGTTCGTTCGCGTTCATTCGGAGCTCCTGTCGAGGGTCGGGTCGGTGGGCTCGGGCACACCGAGCGCGAGGTGGTGGAGGAAGTCGACGGCATCGGCGCGCTCGCCACACGACAGTGCGGCCATCGCTGCCAGCCGTGCCTTCTGCGGGGTGAGTCCGCCGGAACCGACGGCGCCCAGCAGCGCGAGGTCGGCGGTGGACGTCGTGGCGGTGAACGGGCGCGACGACAGCACCACCAGACAGCCGCGTTGCCATGCGGCATGGATGGGCGCCCAGAGCGCCTGTGGCACGTTGAGGTTGCCGAACCCTTCCACCACCGCGGCCGGCACCTGCTGGAGTGCGGCCTCGAGCACATCGGTTGCGATACCGGGATAGGCAGTCACCAGCGGCACCGGGCCTGCAAGGTGCGATGCCGCACGGCGAGGCACGGCCGAGGCACCGAACCGGGGCGCGCCGCCGTCGACCGTACCGATGGGAGCGAACGGAGCCGAGTGGAACGCGTCGAGCGAGGTGGCATCGAACTTGCTCACTCGGTCGGCAGCATGCAACTGGCCCTCCACGCACACCATCACCTCGCGACCCACGGCCTCGGCCGATGCCGCCACGGCGATGGCATCACGCAGGTTGGCGGGGCCGTCGGGCCGCTGGTGCGAATGCACGCGCATCGACCCCGTGAACACCACGGGCCGACGCGCCGAGTCGACCCCCAGCAGCAGCTGTGTCGCGAAGGCGGTGAGCTCCATGGTGTCGGTGCCGTGCACCACCACCACACCCTCGGCACCGTCGGCCAGGAGGTCCGACACGGTGCGCGCTATGCCCTCCATCTGTTCGACCGAGAGGTTCGAACTCGGCCCCGAGGCCACGTCGTGCACCACGACGTCGGCGGGAAGCTCGCCGAGTTCGGCGATCAGCTCGGAGCCCGTGAGATTCGACCAGGCAGTGCCGTCGAAGTGGCTGGAGATCGTGCCGCCGGTGGCCACCACGTGCACGGTCACCTCGTCACCTCCGCGGTGTGCACGGTCGCGCGCGGGGTCCAGTCACCGAGGTCGTCGAGTGGGAACACCGGTCGCGGCACGGCACTGAGGCGCAGACCGTCGATGCCGGCCGGTGCGACACCGGGCGCTGCCACTTCGATGATGGTGTCGTCGGCGAAGAGATGCGCGAAACCGGCTCGGAAATGTCCGCGAGATTTCACCACCACCACCCGCGCCTCACCGGGCCTCAGGCCCACGTGCATCAACGTGTCGTCATCGGCGCACTGCACCTTGTGCGACGACACGCCAACGCTCACGCCACCGAGGTCGAGCGCGCAACAGCGTCCCGCATGGCGCGTGCTGCCCGCGTACACACCCTTGGTGGGCACCAGCGGTGCCTCTACCAGCGACAGCACGGTGGCATCGACGCGCAACGGCTGTGCCAACGGGTCGGCACTGCCGGCGTTGAAGGTCACCTCCAGCGCTGCTCCCACGCCTGCCGCCCACGCCGCCGCCACCACCGACGGGTCACACTGCAGTCCGAGCACCACCTCGCGAACACCGGCGTCGAGCAGCGCGGCAAGCACCGCAGTGCTAGTGCCGGGCGCGCCTCCGCCGGGATTGTCGGAGGTGTCCGCCAGCAGCACGGGCCGACGATCGCCATGGCTCGCCCGCAGGGCTTCCACCACTGCGTCGTCGAGCGGTGTGGCACGCAGACGGAACCGCGATCGCCGCTGCCAGATGCTGCCGGCCAGTTCCTCCACGGCGTGCACGCCCTCGTCCACTGCGTCGACATCGACCGTTGCACACACGCTGACACCGCACGACGGAACGTCCGACAGCGAGAACCCACCGAACACCGACACGTTGCGCACCGGCCCCACCATCAGTTCCTCCGCGCGCGCCATCACTCCCGCCAGCGGCTCGCCGGGCAGCGTGTTCTGCGCCAGTTGCGGCAGCACCATCGGCGGCCGGCACATCACCACCGCAGTCCGCGTGCCGTCGAGCAGCGAGTACAGAAGTTCGGCTGCCTCCACCGTTCGCGCCACCACGTCGGTGTGCGGGTTGGTGCGGTAGCCCACGATGGCATCGACATGGTCGCACATCGCCGCCGAGAGATTGGCGTGGAAGTCGAGCACCACCACCACCGGCACGCTCGCGCCCACCTGGTGGCGCACCGCAGCGAGGAACACGGCGTCGGGGTCGTCGAGATCGGCGGTGCGGCCGGCGCCGTGGCCGAGCACCAGCACGCCGTCGACACGACCGACCTCACGCAGTCCACCCACCACCCGGCCCAGCACCGCGGCGAACGCATCGTCGTGCAGTGGGCCGCCGGCCCCGAACTCCCACACGGGAAGTTCGAGCACCTCGACACCACCGAGTTCCGCCAACCTGGCGATGGCTGCCCCGGCCTCCCAACTGGCCGCGAGTCCGCCCGGGCCAGCGGACACCTCGAGTCCGTGGTGCAGCCCCAGGGGCTGGGCGAGCGCGTTCGCCTCGTGCATGTAGCCGGTGACGGCGATGCGTGCGGGCCGTGACATCGTTGTACAGCGTACAACAGACCCTTCGGCAGGGTGGAGGGCTCAGGCGGTGACGCGGTCGATGCGTTCGTAGAGCGTGCCGCGCTGCTGCAGCCGGCGCCCGAGCGGACCCACGAGCGACTCGAAACGGTCCTCGGTCATTCCCTGGCCGTGCGCTGCACCGGCCGCGCGAGAGATGTTCTCGTCCATCAACGTGCCACCGAGGTCGTTGCATCCGGCCTGCAGCAACTGCAGTGCTCCCGCTTCCCCGATCTTCACCCAGCTCAACTGCACGTTGTCGATGAGGCCGCGATAGGCGATGCGCGCCACGGCGTGCATCAGCAGTGTCTCCCGGAACGTGGGCCCGCGACGCGACTTCTTCTGCAGGTAGATGGGCGACGCCATGTGCACGAACGGCAGACCGACGAACTCGGTGAAGCCGCCGGTCACCTTCTGAAGTTCACGGGTGCGCAGCATGTGCCGGGCCCAACTCTCGGGATGCTCGATGCTGCCGAACATGATGGTGACGTTCGAGCGCAGACCCACCTCGTGCGCCGCAGCGTGGCAGTCGAGCCACTCGTCGGTGGTGATCTTGTCGGGGCACAGCGTGGCGCGCACTTCGTCGTCGAGGATCTCGGCAGCGGTGCCGGGCAGCGAGGCGAGCCCCGCGTCCTTCAGCCGACGCAGATAGGTGACGAGGTCCTCACCCAGCCGACGGGCACCCTCCGTCACCTCCAGTGCGGTGAAGCCGTGCACGTGCATGCCGGGCACGGCGTCCTTCACGGCGCGGGTGACGTCGATGTAGTAGTCACCATCGAAGTCGGGGTGGATACCACCCTGCAGGGTCACCTCGGTGGCACCCATCTCCCACGCCTCGGCCGCACGGCGGGCAATGTCATCGAGCGTGAGCAGGTAGGGCGTGCCGCGGAGGTTCAGCGACAGCGGGCCCTTGCTGAAGCCGCAGAAGCGACACTTGAAGGTGCACACGTTGGTGTAGTTGATGTTGCGGTTGTGCACCCAGGTGATGGCGTCACCCACTGCCTCGTGTCGCAACTGGTCGGCCAGTTCGGCCACCGCCGTCACCTCCCGGCCACGAGCCCGGAAGAGAGTGACGATCTGCTCGAAACCGACTTCCTGCCCGTCGGCCACGCCGTCGAGCACCTCGCGCACCGCACCGCCTGCGGCGGCACCCCGCGGCGACGGCAACAGTGTGGGCGGCTGCTGAGTGGCGCCGGAGTACCACTGGGTCGACCTATGCCCCACCAGCACCACTTCGGCGCCGTCGTGCACCACGTCGGCGGCGGTCACCTTCTCTGGCCACACGGCGCCGGGATCGTCACGGCCGAGGCCCTCGGCATCGCTGCGATCCATCACGGGGAAGCGCAGCGCCGGCCGCAGCCACTCGTCAGGCCGCCGCACGTACTCGGGATAGATGGTGAGGCGTGGCGCCAACGCGAAACCCTTCGCCTCGGTCACCTCGCGGAGTCGCTCGAGCGCGGGCCAGGGGCGTTCGGGGTTCACGTGGTCGCGGGTCACGGGCGACACGCCGCCCCAGTCGTCGATACCCGCATCGAGGAGCACACCGAAATCGTCGCTGAGGTTCGGCGGCGCCTGGAGGTGGATCTCGGGCGGCAGCAGCACGCGTGCAGCCGCGATCGACCAGAGGTACTCGTCCTCGGGGCAGGGCGCGTCGTGCTGCATGCCAGTGCCCGGCTTGGGTAGGAAGTTCTGCACGATCACTTCCTGCACGTGCCCGTGCTCGGCGTGCGATCGCGCGATGGCCTGCAATGCCTCGAGGCGATCGGCGCGGGTTTCGCCGATGCCGACGAGGATGCCCGTGGTGAACGGGATGCGGAGTCGCCCGGCCGCATCGAGCGTGGCGAGGCGACGGCTCGGCACCTTGTCGGGTGCGCCGCGATGACAGGGAAGGTCGTCGCGCAGGGTCTCGAGCATCATGCCCTGACTCGGTGACACGTCGGCCAGCAGGCTCAGCTCGTCCTCGTAGAGCGCGCCGGCGTTCGCATGGGGCAGGAGGCCGGTCTCGCGCAGCACCAACGCCGCCATGGCGTGCAGGTAGTGCACCGTGCTGTCGTAGCCGTGTTCGTGCAGCCACGTGCGGGCAACCTCGTAGCGGTCCTCGGGCCGCTCGCCGAGTGTGAACAGCGCCTCGTGGCAGCCCATGCGGGCTCCGTCGGAGGCGATGCGCAGCACTTGCTCGGGCGTGAGGTAGGGCGACTCGAGCCTGGCCGGCGGTTGGGCGAAGGTGCAGTAACCGCACCGGTCGCGGCACAGCATGGTGAGCGGGATGAACACCTTCGGCGAGAAGGTGATGCGCGTGCCATGGGCCCGGTCGCGCACGTCACGGGCCATCGACATGAGTTCGTCGAGCGGCACCTGAGTCAGTTCCATTTCAGAACTCTAGCGCAAGTGAGTTCCGTTCCAGAACCCAACCCACCGCCTCTCCCCTATCCCCACCCCCCGACCCCCCCGACAAATGCGAGGACGTCGCGC